>JAFCZZ010000154.1 GCA_019314085.1 Deltaproteobacteria bacterium
TGAACTCGGCAATGAATTACTCCCCCAATTCGGTTGATGCCTTAAAGTACGTGCTGGAACTAAAGCGAAAAGGCAAAAAAGTAAGGGTTGCCTCCGCAATCGAAGTTTACCCTGTAATCAATCCGGGGCTGCTCTTTGAAGTCTTGAAGTTATGGGAAGAAATCTCGAATGAATCCGAAGTCGAAGTCGGAATTCAATCCCTTAACAGAACAGTATTGGAGAACATTAACAGAGGCTTGGATTTGGCGGTAATGGAAAAATTGTTTGATTACGCAAAAAAAAGCACACTAATTTTTGCCTTTGATTTAATCATTGGCTTACCCGGCGACAACTTTTTCTCTTTTTGCAAGTCCCTCAAATTCGTTATGGGGAGAGACGCAGGTCACGTGAACACTCCAAGGCTCAGGCTATACAAGAATACTCCTCTGTTTGACAGGACAAAAGAGTTCGGAATAGAGTTCGGAAAATGGCCTTTTTTTAAAGTGACAAAAACCAGAAGTTTCTCCAAGAGAGCACTGGACAAAGCCGAATTGATTTCCGGCGCAGCCAAATCAGAGTACTGCACTGATTACTATTCCGGCAAAGACGTCGAGTTCAACACTTGAATGCAAGCAGAACCAGCGCCCTAAATCGTTTTTTTATTTCTTTCCTGGCTCTTTTCTTACTGTATGTTTTTAATGTATGAGCGGCTCTTCGTGGGCTCACAATGCAACAACAACTGTGCTTCCTGTTCTTTCGCCGGGGAAATCAGGAACATTGTTTCGTTCAGTGAACTCCGCAGAAAAATTGATTCAATGCCTGGAACAAACATTGAAATTTGTGGTGGCGAGCCAACAATCAGGGAAGACTTTTTTCAGATACTTGATTATGCAAACAACGCAGGGTTCAAGAGAATAAAGCTTTGCACCAATGCCAGAATGCTTTCTCGCTGGTGCTTTTTAAAGGGACTCATCCAGTCAAACGTAAAAGTCTTTGAAATATCGCTTTTTTCAAGCAATCCAGAAATCCAAAATAAGCTAACCGCAACCAAATCGTTTTCCGAGCTCAAAAAAGCGCTTGAAAACATTAAAAGACTTGAACTCCTTAGCTTCAAAAAAGGCAAACCCAAATTTCCTTACCTGAAAAAAACAGCACTGATTGCAAGGATTCCGGTACTGGAAGAAAACCTTGAGTCCTTAACCGAAACAATAGGCTTTCTGAAGGACTACGGGTTCTCACGGGTAATTCTCGATTTTCATTTCACTGACTTTGATTTCTCAAAAGAGATACCGCGAATCTGCAAGTTATTTGATTACGTTGCAAAAAAAAACCTGTTGGTTTTAAGCCAGGGAATCCCCTTGTGTTTATTGGAAGGATTTGAAGAGCACTGCATTGAAATCTATTCCAAACCCGAAAAAATGCCCCTGCTTAGTGAATGCAACGAATGCGCTTTCAGGAAAAATTGTTCGGGCTTGCACGAAAAAAACGCAGAACACCTAAACGGAAAGCTCAAGCCACTGAATCAATCAAAAAGGCTTTCAAGCATAACCGACTTCATTGAAGGATTCAAATAACAAACACGAGCAGTGCCCGCGGCAAGCCAAAGGCAACAATGCAATGTTTCACGGAACTCAAACAATTCTCAATGCAAACCTTTAAATTAGCCAATATATTATTAAATACAGTAACTGAAACCCGCCCATTTTTCAAGGGGAAAAATGATTCGACAGAATAAACCAAGGAATGCCCTGATTTTTCTAGCCCTACTTTTACTCCCTGTTTTGTCCGCCCAAGCCCAAACATGCACCGGCGGCCTCGGTGTCACAAACGCCCAGGACTGCACTGGCACTGCCGCGTCCCCTTGCCATTCCTGTGATGCAACAGACATGGACTTCGAAATCCGCGCACCCGACGATTCAACAACAACAGGCTGGCAGAACTTGGCTTATTCCAGCCAGGTTGGCACCTGCAGTTCAACTTGCACCGAGGAAACATGGGCTTCGGCATACGGCTACACTTTCTGCCCCCAAGAGGGAGCCTATGATGCGCGAACCCGCGCTTACACCAACGCCCAATGGGAAACAAGCGACTGGCAGGCCAGCATTTATTCGGTTACCTGGGACACGAGCTCGGATTGGTGCACGTGCATCACCAGCGACAGCCAGAACTGGTTCTCCACGGTCAGCGGCGGAACAGGAGGAAACTGCTGCGGTGACGACGGCGCAAGCGACGACTTCTACTATTACACTGCAAGCCCTACAACCGCTACCTCGCTTTCCTGCACGCGCTGCCTTGACGGCACCAAATCATCGCCGGCAACACTTTACGGCAACGGTTACTGGTCTGGAACAAACACTGCAACAGACACAAGCGGAACCTGTTACACTGGAGACATCACCTGCAATTCAACAACTGCTTCAAACGGTTCGTCCGCCGCATACTACGGCAACGGCTACTGGTCCGGTTCAAGCCCGGCAACAGACACTTCCGGCACCTGTTACTACGGTGACATTTCCTGCGCCAACGGCTCTGCCTCCCATGGCACTTCAGGAACATATGTTGGAAACGGCTACACAACAGACAGCCCCACAACAGACAAAAACGGCTTGTGCTATTACACTGACATCACCTGCATCGATGGTTCCGCGGCAAACAGCGCAACCACAACCATTCACGGCAACGGCTACCTCTCTGGAACAACATGTTATTATGGGGACTGGACCTGCGCGAACGAGACAGCAGCAAACGGCGCAAACTGCACGCTCGCGTGCTCTGGCCTTGGCACAACCTGCTGCCCTGCACAAAACACCTACCGCGACACGATGACCTGCACTGAAGCAGGCTGCGGTTACACCGACCACGACCGCGACAGCGGGCAATCCTATTGCGCTTCAACAGCAATCGGTTGCACTGCTTACACTTGGGATTCTCTGGGAAGCAAGTGCTGCGGTGATGATGGCTCAGGGGACAGCTTTTGCACTGCAGCCGGCGGTTCGTGCATTTCTGGAACGTGGAGCGCGAACCACTGCTCTGACAGCGCAAAAAACTGCGATGAGGAAAGATACGACTGCGGCGGCTCGGATTGCGCGGTGTGCCCTGCTGACTCAGTTGCACCCATTACATCACACGACGCAAACCAGGACTGGCAGGCAGCAAACCAGGTGATTACGCTGGCGTGCAGTGACCCCGGCTCCGGTCAGGCAGTCAGCGGCTGCGCTAACACTTATTATTGCATTGATGACTCCAACACCTGCAATCCCACAACAGCCGGCACGGAAATCCAAATAAACTGCGGTTCCGGGGAAGTAAACAAGGAGTACGCGCGCTTTTACTCCGTGGACAACAACTCGAACAGCGAGTCCGTGAACGGCGTCTACATCAGAATCGACAAGCAAAAGCCCTCGACTGCAACCGATGTGCCATCTGGCTGGCGGGAAGAGAACACCACCATAACATTATCGTGCTCTGACGGCAACGGCATTGGCTGCTCTGCCACATACTACAAAACTGATTCCAATCCCTCGATGGACACTAACTTTGGCGCCTGGCAAACCTATTCAAGCGGGGTAGTGTTTAGCTCCGACGGCAACTACACAATCCAGTACTATTCAGCCGACGGCTTGGGAAACACTGAAACCACGAAGACCGCGCTCGTGTTGTTGGACAAAAACTTTTTATCCGTGGGCTTGGAGGACTCAAATGCAACCTACTCCGATTACAATGGCGTGATAATAATTCCGATTACAACAGACGGAAACCACCAGATAGACTACAATTCAACCGATGCCCTGGGGAACGTGGAGCAAATCCGGGTTGGCTGGGCTGCACTGGACAAGACCGCGCCCTCCACAACAGACGACCTCAACGCCGAGTGGCAGAACCAAAACATTTCAATAGCGCTCTCCTGCAGCGACTCCGCCTCGGGCTGCTCGGCGACCCAGTACAGGCTAGACAGCAACGGTCACAGCGGCACCTCAATGGGCTCCTGGCAGGCTTATTCGAGCGCAATCTCCATCACGAGCGATGGAAACTGGGCGCTTGACTACAATTCAAGGGACATTGCAGGCCGGACCGAAACAACGCACCGCGTTTACGCTTTGCTTGACAAGACAACGCCAAGCGTTTCACACGACGCCAACACGGAGTGGGTGAACTCCGACCAGGCTGTTACGCTCACTCCCAGTGATTCAACCTCAGGCATTTCAGCAACCTATTACTGCGTTGACACCGCAAACACCTGCACGCCATCAACCAGCGGGACATCGGTCAGCGTCACCTGCACTTCCAACTCTGTCTGCCAAAAGTACGCCCGCTATTATTCCAAAGACAACGCCGGCAACCAAAGCGACACAAACAGCGTGCTTGTAAGAATTGACAAGGAACACCCAAGCACCAGCGACGACGCTAACACACTGTGCCGCAACACAGACCAAAACATTACGCTTTCCCCAACTGATGCTTCCGGCTCGGGGCTGACAGGCACTTATTACTGCACTGACACCGCGAACTCGTGCGCTCCCACAGCCAGCGGCACTTCAGTGAATGTAACCTGTGCTGCGGGTTCGTACTGCCAAAAGTATGCCCGTTATTATTCCAAAGACAACGCCGGCAACAGTGAAACCACTAAATCTGTTCTGACCACAATAGACAAAGCCACTCCAACGACATCCGACGACGCAAACACCCAATGGCAGGGCTCAAACCAGATTGTTGCGCTTTCGCCCTCGGACACCGGCTGCGGTGTGACAGCAACATATTACTGCATTGACTCAGGCAACATCTGCACGCCTTCAACCAGCGGCACTTCTGTGAGTGTTTCATGCGACTCGGATTCCGTGTGCCAAAAGTACGTGCGCTATTACTCAATTGACTCCGCTGGAAACACAGAATCAACCAAGTCTGTGCTTGTGAAAATTGACAGGCAACCACCAACAACCCAGCACGACGCAAACATCGCATGGCAGCCCTCGGACCAAACAGTAACATTCACAATCAATGACAGTTCCGGTGCAGGCGGGGACTCGGCTTACTACTGCGTTGACGACTCGAA
>JAFCZZ010000155.1 GCA_019314085.1 Deltaproteobacteria bacterium
CTCAGGCGTCTGGAAAACCCGGACCCCGTTCTCCGTACCGAAGCGGGCGGCAAGGGCCTTAAACTTTACGATGAGGTGGACCGAGACCCTCATGCGGGAAGTGTCCTCCAGACACGTTCACTCTCCATCGTAGGGAAAGAGTGGAAAATTATTCCCGCCCGGAGCGCAATGGCCAAAAACCTCCCGGTTTCGACACCTTTTGATAAGGAAGTCGCGGGCTTTGTTACCCAAACCCTGAAAGGCTGCAACTTCAAACAGGCCCGGAAGGAAGTACTCCAGGCTGTTCTTTATGGATTTTATGTAATTGAAATTCTGTGGAAATATAAAGACGGCGCCATAACAATCGAAAAAATTATCGGGAAGCACCCACGCCGGTTCATTTTCACTTTGGCACGGCAACTTCGGCTTCTCACACCACAGAACATGATTGAGGGGGAGGAGGTCCCCGATCGCAAGTTCGTTGTTTTTACTTTCGACGATTCCGACAACCCCTACGGAAAGGGACTGGGACGCAAGCTCTGGTGGCCGGTCTGGTTTAAAAAGCACGGCATCAAATTCTGGCTGATATTTGCGGAAAAATTCGGCATGCCTACAACCATAGGGAAATATCCGCCGGGAACAGAGCCTAAACAACAGCAGGCATTGCTGGATGCCATCGATGCCATCCAGAACGAGACAGGGGTGAAGATCCCCGACACGATGACTATCGACTTACTGGAAGCGCGAAGAACCGGCACGGTAAATACATACGAAAGCCTCTGTGTTTTTATGGACCGTCAGATATCCAAGGCTACCCTGGGGCAGACCGCAACCACCGAGGGGACCCCCGGAAAGTTGGGTAATGAGCAATCCCAGGATGATGTCAAACAGGACATTATAGAGGCAGACGCCGAGCTTCTCGACGAATGCCTGAACAATTCGCTGATCCCCTGGATCGTGGACTATAACTTCTCCGGTGTGACGGAATACCCGAAGATCAAGACCCATGCCGAAAAGAAACCTAACCTCAAGGAGCGCAGCGAGATTGACAAAACCGTCACAAAAGAGATCGGTGTGCCCGTGTCGAAAAAATATTTTTACGAGACCTACAATATCCCGGAGCCCGCGGAGGGCGAAGATGTTGTTGAGACTGCAACTGCAGGTACACCCTTCGGATTCGCCGAAAACCGGCGCTACACGCCCGAACAGGAGGCTCTGGAGGGTCTGGTCGCAAAAACAGGAAAAGAGGCGAAGAAAGCCATGTCCGGCGTCCTGGAGCCCGTTCGTGAGATTATTCTGAAGGCAGGTTCCCTGACGGAGATCAGAGACAAGATATATGGAGCCTATTCCGATATGGATCCGCGCGACCTGGAAGATCTTGTGGCGCGGGCGATCTATACGGCGGATCTTTTCGGACGCGACGCAGTGATGGAAAAAATGTAGGGGACTGTCCCAGGAATTTTCGGAACGAAAACCCGGGACTGTCCCCGGTGGAAAGAAGCCCATGAAGCTAATCAGCCCTGACATAGTACTCGAACCCCTCCCATTCGATGAGGCGATCGAATACTTCGGCGCGCGGATCCCGATGACGCCGGAGCAGTTCGCCGCCCTCTCCGAAGAGGCAAAGACCACAGCGTTCATGGTCGGAGGCGTTGCCCGCATGGACCTGTGCGAAGGGATACATGGCGCCGTTCTCAAAGCTCTCGAAGACGGGGAAACTCTGGCGGATTTTCAGGGCAGGATCGGAGAGATATTTCAGGCCCAGGGGTTTGCAGCGGGGGAAGAGGGATTAGGCGCCTGGCGGATGGAGACCATTTTCCGGACGAACATTCAGACCGCCTACAACGTCGGGAGATACAACCAGATGGAAGATATGAAAGATGAATTTCCATACTGGGAATACGATGCCGTGAACGATTCAAACACACGGCCCGAACATGCCGCCCTCGACGGGAAAGTCTTCCCGGCAGACGATCCCTTCTGGGATACATGGTATCCGCCGAACGGCTACAACTGCCGGTGCGGAGTGCTCCCGGTGCATAAGTATGTGGCTGAAGAGGAAGGACTGAAGATCGAAACGGATGATCCTACGGGGAAACTGATCGAGCCGATCGATGCCGCGGGGAATAAGCTCCCGGCCCGGCCACTGATGCCCGACCCGGGGTTTGCGACGAATCCGGCAAAACAGCCCTGGAAACCGGACCTCGGAAAATATCCGGACGAACTCCGGAAACAATATGGAAAGGAGGAAAAAAGCAGATGAATTTCAAAGGATTCGACGACTGGATACCGATATTCAAAACCGGCAGACATACCGACTCGGCGAGGAATATCCGGGAATGGACGGAGGGAGACCTCGACCGGATCGTCGATAAATATGACCCGGCGAACCATGAGGCGCCTATCGTCATCGGGCACCCGGAAGAGAGCGCTCCCGCGTATGGATGGGCTGAAAAGCTGAAACGGGAAGGCGGGATTCTCTATGCCAAAGCTAGGGATGTTGTTCCCGAATTTGCCGACATGGTGAAAAAGGGGCTCTACAAGAAGCGCTCCATCTCGCTCTATCCGGATCTCACTCTCAGGCATATCGGATTCCTGGGCGCTACGCCGCCCGCGGTGAAGGGGCTTTCGAATATGGCATTTTCAGGAGGTGACGCTGTAACCATCGAATTTTCAGATACGCCGTCCTGGATATGGAACAATATCGCAGATGTTTTCCGGAGCATCCGCGACTGGATCATCGAAAAAGAGGGCGTCGAGACGGCCGATCAAATCATCCGGGACTGGAACATTGAGGATATCAGGGCGCAGGCCAACAAACCTGAAGACGATGTCGCCCAGGTAGCATATAGAGAAAAAACAAACAACAAGGAGGTAACAACGATGGAATTCAAAGACAAACTGAAAGGGCTTCTCGGAACACTCGGTATCGACGTCTCGAAGATACCCGATGATGCCCTGCCCGGCAAAGCACCCGAAGGCAGCGGCGCGGTAATGTTCTCCGAGGCAGACATCGAAGCGGCAAAGAAGAAAGCCGCAGCAGATGAACGCAAGAAAACGGAGCTGGAGTTCGCGGAAAAGGAGCGTAAAACTCGCGAGGATGCCCGTAAAGAAGAGATCTCCACCTGGTGCGAGGCACAGGTCAAAGAGGGAAGATTAACGCCCGCCCTGGTCAAATACGGCGTTCCTGAGATCATGAATTCTCTGGCGTCGAACGAAGATATCATCGAGTTCGGCGAGGCGAAGGAAAAGGCCACCATGTACGACCGGTTCAAGGCGCTCTTTGAGACAGAGCTTCCGAAGCTGATCAACTTCGGCGAGATCGCCACGCGCGACACAGACGTGAGCGGTTCCGGGGATGCGGGAGGAAAGCTCGAAACACTGACCCGTAAAAAGATGGAAGGAAACGACAAGCTCTCCTACAGCGAGGCCTTCAATGCGGTCCAGCGGGAGAACCCCGACCTGGCGAATGAATACGCCGCCGAGATCCGGGGCTAACTAAAAAACAGGGGCCAGGGGTTAGCACCGAACCCTGAACCCTGAACCCAATCTTTCAAAGGAGGTATTATCGATATGGCAACAGAACAAGCGATATGGAGAGAAACATTTGAGGCGGCGGAGGACCTCTCGGATTACCAGTATCACTTTGTCGGCATCAGTTCGGCCGGCAAGGCGCAGCTCCTCAATGCCGAGGACGAGGTCGCCGTCGGCATCCTGCAGAACGCGCCCGAATCCGGGCAGGCCGCCGAGGTTATGCTCCTCGGAAAATCAAAGCTCGTCGCCAATGCGGCCCTCGCCGTAGGCAAATTTATCAAGCCCGAGTACGTCTCCGGGACGGACTGCGGCAAGGGCGACGATGCCGGAACCTGGTGGGATACCGCCAGGGGCATGGTAGTCGAAGCAGCCGGCGCGGAAGACGATCTCTGCTCGGTCATCCTTCTTGGCCCCTTCCCCAGGACAAAGGGAGGCATGGTCAAACAGATGACCGTGACGGCGATTGCCACAGCGGATAACGAGACATTTACAGCGGCACAGATACTTGGCGGTTTTATCGATCGTGATCCTGCAGGCGGAGCACGTACTGATACCCTTCCCACTGCAGCGCTTATGATCGCTGCCCTGAACCAGGGAAATATCGGTAATGCCATTGAGTTTACCGTTAAGAATTCAGCCGATGCAGCCGAAACGATAACCATCGCAGCCGGTTCTGGCGGAACGGCGAAAGGTACCATGACGATCGCGCAGAACAATTCCAAGCGGTTCCTGCTCATCCTCACCGGGGCCGCGACATATGACGTGTACAGCCTCGGAACGGTCGTACATTAACAGGGGTCAGGGATCAGGGGTCAGTACCGACGATCCCTGAAACCTGAAACCTGAAACTAATCTTTTTTTAAGGGAGGTTAAAAGAATATGGGACAGCCAAACGTAAAAGAACAGATCGTTGCAGGACCGCTGGCGGGAGTATCCGTCGCGTACCGCAACAAAGAGTATATCGCAGACAGGGTCTTCGCCATCCTTGATGGCGCGGATCCGAAGGCGAAGATTACCGTCTACAAGAAGGGCGCCTGGTTCCGCGATGAAGCGGGAATCAGGGCCGCCGGAACACGCGCAAAACGTGGCGGTTATCCGACGGGTTCGGTATCTATCTCGACGGATGAATACGCCTTTGCCAAGGAAGTGACCGATGAAGACCGGCGCTTCGCCAAAGCAAAAGGCGCGCCGGTGCTTCAGCCCGACCAGGATGCCATCGAGTTCGCCGCTGACAAAGTAGATCTCAAGAAAGAGCGTCGCGTAGCGGCAACCGTTACCGGTACGACCTGGGTGGACGGCAATGTGGGCGGTGAGGATGCCGAAGGGCTCTGGGTCGCGTCATCGGGAAACACCTTTATTGCCGACATCAACAAGGGCAAAAAAGCCATCCAGTCGGCCACGGGATTTCTTCCGAATATCCTGGTCGTCGATTATGCCACCTATCTGGGCCTGAAAGAGATCGATGACGTCCTGCAGAAGATCAAATACACCCGGCAGGC
>JAFCZZ010000156.1 GCA_019314085.1 Deltaproteobacteria bacterium
TTCTGGACCTCGACGAAGTCCTTGTGGGCACTGCCGTCTACTCCGACGCTGAAGAAACCGCCGACGGAGAAGACTTCAATGCCGCCAATATCTGGGAAGTCAATGCCGGAAAGGGCATGGGTTTTCTGGCTTATAGGGCCCCCAAACTTGGCCTGAAAATCGCCACAGCGGGCCTACAGGTGCGTATCGCCTACGAGGATGGTTCTCCGAGAAGGACATCCACGTGGCGTGAGGCAGCGGAGCATCAGGATGTCTATGAATCGGCGGAAGAGACGGATATTCTCGCCATAGCATCGGGGTGCGGATATCTCTTCGCGGACACCTATGCAACATAAGGGATCGGGTGTCAGGGGTCGGGTGTCGGTACTGACACCTGAGACCTGACCCACTAAGGGAGAAAGGACATTGCTATGAAAATTAAATATTTGGGACCGGGTTCCTCCGTAAATGTCGCGCCGTATGATCGACACGAAAAGGGCGAGATCAAGGAATATCCCGATGATTTCGGTATTGATCTGATCGCCACCTCGAAAAAGCAGAAATTTGAGATTGTGGAAGAGCCTGCTGCGGGGGATCCTTATGAGGCGATGACGGTGAAAGAGATCACAGCCAGGATTGCGGAGTATCAATCTATCGACGATCTGCCAAAGATGAAAAAAGCGGAGCTGATCGAGTGCCTGAAAAAGCACGAAGCGCAGGCAGAGGTAAACGCGGAAACGGAAGGCGGGGAGTAAGGGGACTGTCCCAGGAATTTTCGCGTAGCGAAAACCCGGGACTGTACCCGTGTTTTGTGGTGAGGAAAAGAGGACAAGCAGATGTCATATGCGCTGAAGGCCGACATACTGGAGCAGCTGGATGAGGATATCCTCATCCAGCTCACCGACGACACCGACGCGGGCACGGTCGACGACGATATGGTGACCCGCGCCATTGCCGATGCCGACGCGGAGATTGACGGCTATTGTGGCACACGCTACGACGTGCCCTTTTCGCCGGTCCCCGTAATGATCCGGAAACTGTCAGTCGATATCGCCATCTACAATCTCTATGCCCGCAGGAAAGGCGTTCCGGAAGATCGCCAGAAACGCTACGACAATGCGCTCCGATTTCTGCGAGATGTTTCGCGGGGGTTGATCAGTATGGGTTCCGACGCGCCGGCAATGGATACGGACAGTGGCCCCGAAGCGACAACCAAAAAGAGCGACCGCATCTTCATGACCGGCAAGAATTCCGACGGCTCGGCAGGATCACTCGACAATTATTAAAGAGGCGGCATGATATCAATCAAGTACAGCATCAAGGACATGGAGGCGAAGACCAGCCTCAAGCAATTGTCTGAACGGCTCACAAAACCACAGCAGGCACTGCGGGAATGCGGTCTTGTCCTTCTCCGTTCCATCGCCAGGACATTCAAAGCCGGAGGCCGTCCGGTCAGGTGGAAGCCATCCATCCGGGCGAAACTGGCCGGGGGCAGGACCCTCATCAAAACAGCCCGGCTCCTGCGCTCCATAACGATGGATGTTGCCGGTAAAACGCTGACAGTCGGGACAAACGTGAAATATGCCCGGATTCTCCACGAGGGCGGCGATATCACACCGAAGACAGCAAAGGCCCTCAAGGCCAATATCCCCGGCGTTGGCTGGCGGACCATGAAAAAAGTAACCATTCCTGCCCGTCCCTTCCTGGTCATTCAGGACGCCGACTGGCGGATATTCAACAGGATATTCGGAGATTATCTGACAAAATGAAAAATCTTCTGAACGCAATTAAAGCCGAGCTGCAGACCGACCTGACCTATGTCCGGGACGGTGACATTTATGTTACCGAAGATCTCCGTCTGGTTCCTGATGCTGTCCGCTTTCCGGCTGTGGGCCTCAAGGACGGCGCCATATCCTACGCCATTGAGACCCAGAACCAGGAGGAGGACACGCTCGATGTGGACATCGTCGCGTATGTCGAGCTCAGAAAACCGGAGACGTCCATCATGGGTGATAGCTCTGCCGGCAAGAAGGGCGTCCTCGATATCATCACCGATGTCGTTACGTCCCTGAAAGGCAATACCCTCTCAGGTCAGGCAGACGTGGCCGTACCGGTATCCGAAACGCCGAGCGAACTCCTGGCCGATGAAAATACGGCCATCCAGATGAAGACCATAACCATGCGCTACAGCCGTTATGACTGAACTGTAGGTTGGGTTGAGTAACGAAACCCAACATTGCAAAAAGGAGGCATCATGAAAGTAGTCTATAACGATCCCGACGGCAGGACAGGCACATACCACCCGAAGCTGGGATATCTCGAATCGGGAAAGTCATTTGAACTTTCCGCCGATGTGGCCGGGCAATATATCCGATCCGGTCTGCTGAAGAAAGCCGAAACAAAGAAAAACAAAAACAGCGCCTTTGCGCCTTTGCGTGAGGGAAAAGAGGAGGTAAAAGATGGGAAATCCACTGACAGGTAGAGAAATACTGATCGGCCTGAAAAAGGCCGCGGCCTGGCGGACAGCCGTGGCATGCGGAGCAAATGACGGCATCCTGATATTGAGCGAATCATTCAAACAAACCATCGAGCATCTCGACGATGATTCCGCGGGACTGGCATTTCTGCAGCGCACCGACCAGGGCAAAATCGAGGCATCCGGCGGCCTGGAGGCATACATGCGCTATGAGGGTCTGGATGTCCTCCTGGCGCTGATCATGGGGACTGCAGGTGTGCCAACACGGAACATTGTGGACACTGGATTATCGTACACAAACAGCTATGTGATGGCCAACAATCTTTCCGGCCTTTTCGCGACCCTGGCCATGCTCAAGAAATCGGACAAGGTTTTTGAATATCCGAGCGTCAAGCTGCATAAATTCGGTCTTTCCGGCGAGATGAATGCCCCGGTAAAGCTCACGGTGGAGGGCATCGCAAACCTGCTGGATTTAGCATCTGCAACCAACACGGCGGCCACGATGGCAAATATCACCTATCCGGATAAGGGCAACCGCATCATCATGAACAAGGACGCTCGTTTTTGGCTCAACGATGAGTCGGGCGATGCGCTGGATAGTGCCGATGCTATCTATCCGTCCGGGTTCGAATTGTCTTTCAATCGCCCGATGGAGGCGGACCTGACAGCCGGCAATGAAGATGTGGACGAACCGATAGGTGAAGGCTTTCCGGAGCCCACGCTGACCCTGTACTTTCCCCGGTATAACGACGCGAACCACACATTCTTCGCCGACTGGGAGGCGTTCACCCGGAAAAAACTGGAGATATATTTCAAGGGATCGCTCATCGAAACCACCTATTATTACGAATTCAAGCTCTCGTTTCCGAATCTGAAGGTAATCGATCCCGAAGCGGCTATATCCGGCCCCGGCAAGATTCCCGTGAGTCTGAGCTTCAAGGTTCTCGGCACAGACAGCGCACCCACCGGCATGACGGATATTACAAAGCCGTTCCAGATCGACGTCCAGAACAAGCGCGCCACCGATCCGCTGGCGTAACAGATTAGGGGTCGGGTGCCAGGGGTCAGGGGTCAGGGGTCAGTACCGACACCTGATCCCCGATCCCCGAAACCCGATCCTTGACCCTCGATCCCAGAAAGGAGAACAACATGTTTATAGAAATAATCGAAGACCAGGAAACTTTTCAGTTGGAGATGGGCGATTCCGCGTTCACGCTCAGGAGGTTTGATTCCGAGACATACAGAAAAATCGAGAAAAAGCACACGAAACGGGAGAAGAACCTCCGCACAGGCCAGATATTCAGGGAAGTGGACGAATATGCCGTCAATGCGGATCTCATGGATTACATGATCGTAGACTGGAAGGGAATAAAATCGCCCACGACCGGCTCCGATGTACCCTGCACGAAGGAAATGAAAAACAAGCTACCCGGGAGTGTTAAGGTGCAGATCGTCGAAGCATGCGATGCTGACTCGATCACCGGTGATGAGAAAAAAAAAGAGAAAGGCGGAACCTCTTAGATCACGTCCGGTTCCGCCTAGACTACCCGGAGATTAATTGTGACAGGTGTCAGGAAATACTGGATACGGACGGCATCGAGCCGGACTGTGAGAACTGCGATCTTCCGGTCCTACTCCCCGCGAACCGGGAATTGCTGGAGTTCTACCAGACCATCAACACGGCGTTCGTGAGAGACTTTTCCGCCCTGGGTCTGGTCTTTGAAATATTCGGAATCAGTTGCACCCGGGAAGAGGCAAAGGAAATGCTGGAAAAACTCATAATCGTACACGAGGTCATAACCGATCATGGCAGGCAAAAAAGTTTACATAACCCTGGAAGTTGATGACAAGGGCAGCGCCGTCGTCAGGAGCTTCGGCAATAAGACCGATAAAGCCTTCGACAAAATGAAGGCGAAGGCACGGGGGACGTCGACCAGCATGGGGTCGTCCCTCCAGAAGCTGAAACAGCACTGGATGGCGGTGACGGCGGCAACCGCCGCGGCAGTTGCGGTCGCGAAGAAAAGCATCCAGGCGTTTATGCAACAGGAAGATGCCGAGATGGCGCTGGCCGTGGCCATGAGAAACGCCGGCACATATACACGCGAAAGTTTCCAGGCCATGAAGGATTATGCATCGGCCCAGCAGTTGATCACGAAATACGGCGACGAGGTCACGCTGGCCGCGATGGCGAACCTCCAGACCTACGGCATGTCGACGGAGGCGCTGAAGGCAGCCACAAAGGCATCGATGGATCTGGCGTCGGCGAAGAAGATGGACCTGACAGCGGCGTCGGAGCTGGTGGGAAAGGCATTCGTGGGTGAGACGAGCACATTGTCGCGCTATGGCATTATACTGGACAAGGGCATCCCGCAGACGGAGAAATTCGCAGCCGTCCTGGGACTGATCGAGCAGCGGTTCGGCGGCACGGCGCAGGCCGAAATAGAGACCTACAGCGGCCAGCTGAAGCAGATGTCCAACTGGTGGGGTGATATCGCGGAAAAGGTCGGGATAGGGCTCCTGAAGGCGCTGGAAGCGGTCC
>JAFCZZ010000157.1 GCA_019314085.1 Deltaproteobacteria bacterium
GGCTCGAGACAGAGCATCCCGGTGAGCACGACGACGAGCAACTCCTGGAGCTGCCCGTCTACTATGTGACGCTCCACGAGACCGGTGCCGATTTTCTGTCCTGGTTTGACTGGGTCAAGTGGGCCGACGTGGCCCGCTCCATCGGCATGGATGAGGATGAGCTACTCGGTTACGCCGGTAGTTCAGATGCGATGGCTCGAGCGTCGGTGGCCGAGTCCATCGCCGGCTACTACGGCTGGGGGGAGCTGGACCCGTACCCGAGCACGTCCACAGCGGCTGAGCTGGAGGCGCGCTGGTATCCCGGGGGCTACTTGGCCAAGACGTTATGAGGCGAGTCGCAGGGGCGCCCCACGTACTGTACGAGGCCGGCCCGTCTGCAGACGGCGGCTGGCTCATAGAGTGCCGCTGCACCGGTTGCGGCGACCGCTGGCACCGGCCCTGCCAGTTCCCCAGCCGAACCAGTGAGTGGATTGAGCGCTACGTAAGGCTTCATTTCCGTTGCGGCGCTCCGTCTCGACAAGCCTCCCATCCGTCATAGAAAGGCAGACAGAACATGACTACCAGCATCCCCGTCGGCGGCCTGCGCGCAACTCCCGCGCTCAGACGCGTGAGCGCTCAGCCTACGGTCAACACCACAATCCAGCTCGCGTCCACCGTGCTCGTCACCTTGCCAGCGCTGCACGCCGTACGAAACCCCGTGATCTTGATCGCGTCGGTCTATCTGCTTACCAACGATGACTCCAGACTGGACTTTCAGCTGTTTCGCGATGGCGCTGAGGTCAGCGCTTTTTATCGGTTCCGGTTCCGAGAGGAAATTACGTCTGCTGCCGGCACCCGGTTGCTCTCCATGCACTGGTACGACGATGAGCCCGGGGTGACCCCCGTCTATTCGCTGCGCGCATTTGTAAACGCGTTCGTCGCTGGAAATGTTGCCACCACCAACAGCCGCTTCACAGCCTTCATCTAGCCTTGGGCAGCCGCATGGGAATCGATCTCGTCGTGTGGGCCGGGCCTGTGGCCAGATTTCAGGTGCCAGGAGCCACCGTGCCTGGCGCCATGGAGAAGTTTTGGGGGTGCCGCGGCGACAAGACCGCCACCTTTGCCCATTGCCCCACGTTAGCTGACAGCTGGCTGGACGCCGAGGGGCGCCGCCTGCCGCAGATGCTCGCCAAGTTGGGCTTGCAGGAGGATGAGGTCGACAACCTGTACTATGGAGCGTTTAGCGCCGGCGGCAGCGCCCTCAAACGGTTGCTGAGTCATTCGGCTGACCGGGAGAAGGTGCGCGCTGTCTTGCTCAGCGACGCCACCTACTCCGGCGGCACGGCCCAGAGCCCCGCTCCCATCGAGGGCTTCGTCCGTTACGCCCTGGATTGCTTGGCTGGCGACAAGCTGCTCATCGCCACCGCATCGGCCTCCCCGAACTTCAACCACGGTTCGGGCGCCCAAGTGATGGATGCGACTCGCAGGGAAATCGAGAGCCGTTCGGGCCAGCTGTTTACGCCGGGCGGCAGTGTGCCGCTCTCGGCCCAGCCCGATGGGCTCATGACGCTGGGCCCCGATCCCAACGTCATTTTCGCCGACTACGGCATGCAGGGCGGCGGGCACGCCTTCCATCCAAAGCTCGCCCCCGAGCTGTGGGAGAAGATCTTGCAGCCATGGCTCTCAGGCGGCAGCAGTGGGCCTCCCGGCCCCGGCCCAGGACCGGGCCCCACCGAGCCCCCTGCTCGCCCCCTGGGCTCAGCTGGCCTGGTCACTGCCCTGTTGAGCTTTGCCCTGGGCACAGCCACCGGCTACGTGATCGTGCAGCTGGTCGAGCAGGGCGCTCGGAGGTTTGGCTGATGGGCCACTTCCAGGCTGGGTATGGCATTGGCGACGGCGGCGGCGCTGAGCTTTTTCTGCCTGGCGCCGAGCTCGGAGATGCTGTGCGGGAGGCCGAGCGCGTCTACGGTCGCGACGAAGCGGTTTTCTACGATGGAGATCTATACTCCACTGGACTGGCAGAGTTGGGTGAGTTCGATGAGCTGCAGCCCAACCGCTCTGCGGGCGGCATGGCCGCCGCCGCCCACCGAGCCTGCGGTTTGGAAACGTATCGGTGGGACGAGGTCATGGCGCTCAGCCTGGAGCGCGCCCACCGCAAGCTCAAGCGCTTTTTCGTCCACTATGGCACCGGGCGTCGCCGTGGCGCGCCCATCGCCAGGTACCAGAGCCCAAGTGGCATGCGCTCGGCGTTCCTGACCAAGAATGCAAAAACGAGCAAAGGCGCCCAAAAGCGCATTGCCGGGGTGTCCCCGGCGCTCAGTCGCGGCGTCAACCTGTTGCCGCACCGCCTTGCTGCCGAGCTTTCGCGCAAGCAGTTGCCGTTGACGGGTATGGGACTGTGCGTGGGCTCGAGCACGGCCTGCCGGTCGACCTGTCTGCTGTACAGCGGTCTCAATCCCATTGCCGACAGCCAAGTGCCGATCAAACTCGCGCGCACCGAAGCGCTGCTGAAGGAGCCGGTGGCGTGGTTGCGGATGCTGGTGGCAGCGGTGCAGTGGCACGTTGACTGGTGCGCTCGACGTTCGCTGGAGCCTTACTTGCGCCCCAACCTGCTGAGCGACATCCCGTGGGAACGGGTGTGCCCGGAGCTTGTCGCCCATCTCCAGCAAGTGCGATGGTACGATTACACCAAGGTCAGTGGCCGGGAGTATGACCCGGAGCGATACGACATGACGTTTTCGTTCAACGGGCAAAACGAGCGCGCGTGCGTCCGTGAGCTGTCTCGCGGCATTCGTTGTGCCGTGGTGTTTTGGCTGCCTCACCCCTGTACGCGCCATCGCCAGCCATGCGACTCGGTGACGGAGCTGTCGTTTCTGGGGCAGCCGGTGCTCGACGGCGACCTGCACGATCTGCGGCCGCTCGATCCACAGGGTTCGGTCATCGGCTTGTCCTACAAGCCCGTGACGCTCACCCCCGGCAAGCGTGCGGTCACGCCACCGCCTGCGGCGTCCAAGTTTGTGGTGCCGGCCTTCCGCGATCCTGACTCCGGCGCACTGCTGGTGGCAGGTACCCCAGCCCAACTCGGCTCTGCGCTTGCCTTTGAGCGCCAGGGCCCCACAGCACTGACGGTATCATGAAGTTGTTGGCCACCCGCCCCGTTGACCAGAACGTAGCCGTGCTCGACCCGTGGTCGACAGTGCACTTTGGCGTCGGCATGGCCGCCGGGCTAACGGGGGTGCCGTGCTGGGCGGCCCTGGGCGCCGCAGTAGCGTACGAGTTTGCCGAGCAGGAGTTTGAGAAGAGCCCCTGGGGTAGCCGTGTCTTCGCCACTTCGGGGCCCGAATCGCTGCCCAATGCCGTTGCCGACGTGGCCATCTACATGGCGGCTTGGTGGCTCGGCACCCGCTACGGAGAGCGGTAGCGCGCCGCTGTTGCGCGCTCACATAGGAGAATTCATGTCCATTCAAGCACTCACAAAACTGGTCACCAGCAGCAAAGCCTCGGTCCTGCTGGCGGTCGTCATTGCCTTGTTGGTCCTGCTGCAGCTCGGCGACATCACCGCTGTGCAGTTTCTGGCGACGATCAAGATTATCGTGCCGAGCTGGATGCTCGCTCACGCGGCCGAGTCCGGTGCCAAGGCCCTCGCCAATAGCAAGCTGCCGCCTGCAGAGGTGGATGTTGAGCTCGATTCTGAAGAGGACGGGTAGGGATCCTTCGAGCTGAGCACCGTTGCCTCGGCGGCAACTTTGGTGGTTGACACGTCGGTAACACGCTGGCACCATCGGCACATGGACGACGACCGCCGTGATCTGGATGAGGCCTGGTGTTTGGTGCGGAGAGAACACCCGTGAGCGCTGACCTGAACCCCGGCCAGCGCCGCGCCGTAGAGCATGGCTTAGGTCCTCTGCTGGTGCTCGCCGGCCCCGGCAGCGGCAAGACTCGCGTCGTCACTCACCGGGCAGCTCGTTTGGTGCAGAGCGGGGTTGAACCGAGCCACATCCTGCTCGTTACGTTCACGCGCAAAGCCGCTACGGAGATGCAGGGGCGCATCGGCAAACTGGTGGGGATAGAGCGTGCCGCGGCCATTTGGGTGGGCACGTTTCATCGGACCTGCGCGCGGCTTTTGCGCTCGCTGACCGATGACCGCTGGCGCAATGGGCGCAGTCATAACTTCATCATCTATGATCCTGACGACGGCAAGGCCATCGTTCGGGCGGCCATCGACGAGCTCGGCCTGGACCGAAAGCTGTTTGACCCCAAAGACACTCTCGCCATCATCAGCAGAATCAAGGGCGAGGCTAAGAGTGTCGAGGACGAGCTCACTTCGGGTGACGAATCGAACATGGCCGTGGTGGCGATCTGGCGCAAGTACGAGAAGGCTTTGCTGCGGGCCGATGCGTTCGACTACGACGATCTACTGTCGGTGGCGATGATTCTTGCCGAGGGCCACCACGCCGTCGGCGAGGCCTGGCGCAAGCTGTTTGGCCACGTCATCGTGGATGAGTACCAGGACACCAACAGTGTGCAGTTTCGGCTCGTCAACGCGCTGGGCTCCAGCAAAAACCTGTGCGTCGTTGGCGATCACCGGCAGAGCATCTACCGGTTCCGGGGGGCGGACCACCGCAACATTGGCTTTTTCCGGGAGGAGTTTCCTGACGCGGTTCAGATCGACGTCGACATCAACTATCGCTCTTGCGGCCACATCGTGGCCTGCTTCAACGCGCTGTTTGACGATTGCGCGATGACCACGCCCAACGAGCCCGGCCCCTTGGTGACGGTCTCTGACCATGCCGACGGCGAGCAGGAGGCCGGCGCAGTGACCCGTCACGTATTGCAGCGGCTTGCTGCCGGCACGCCACCGAGCGAGCTAGCGGTCCTGTACCGGTTGCACACGCTCAGCCGTCCGCTGGAGGAGCAGTTCAACCGTGCCGGCATCAACTATCAGATCGCCGGCGGACCTGGGTTTTACGACCGATCCGAGGTGCGCAATGTGCTGGCGTACCTGCGCCTGGCCGCCAACCCCGAGTCCAATGTGGACGCGGAGCGCATCATCAATCTGCCGCGTCGCAAGCTTGGGGACAAGGTGGTGGCGAGCTTGCGAGATTGCGCTTTGCAGCGCGGCTGCAGCCTGTACCAGGTGCTGCCGTTAGCTCCGGCCATGGGAAGGTTTCCGCCAGCGGCCCAGAGGGCGATGGCCGCGCTGTACGGCATGATTGCGCAGGCCCGCGAGAAGCTAGACACCCTGCCGCTCACCGATGTGGTGGCCGAACTGGTGAACGGTTCTGGGCTAGCGGCCATGTACGAGGCTGAGCGGGAAAAGCACCACAAGAAAATGGAGCCCGTCAAGGCCCGGCGGGCCGAGCGTCAGGCCGAGCGAGTCGATGAGGTGGTGGCGGCAGTGGCTGGCTATGAGCGGCGCGTGAAACAGCCTACGCTCGGCGGCTACCTCGAGCAGGTGGCTCTGATCACCGCCCAGGATGATCTCGAGAGCGAGAAAGTGTCGCTGCTCACCATTCACGCGGCCAAGGGCATGGAGTACGACTCGGTCTGGGTGGTGGGGGCGGAAAAGGGGCTGCTGCCCTTCGTGAAAGCTGTGACCGATGATGATCTTGCCGAGGAGCGCAGGCTGATGTTTGTGGCCTGCTCCCGAGCGCGTCGCTGGCTGACGCTCAGCTACGCCAACGAGAGATGACGGCGCCCGGAGGCGGGCATGAAAGAGCAGTTCGTGGCTCTGGACACGAGACACGTCTCGACGCATGACGCGCCAGCCCAGCGGTTGCTGGGACGATGCGACAACGCCATACCGCCATTGATAAGCCAGCTCGACGGACCATGGTCGAGACAGTGTGGAGTAGCGCAGCGACAGGAAGTAAGGCCAGCTTACCGGCAAGGGCAAGACAGGTGCAGGCAGCGGGTTAAACCAGCCCGGAGGTTTCCGGGACGGGCGCACGATGTTCTTGCCGAGTTTTTGGGTGCTTGGCGGCCATAGCAGACTTCCTTGGTCGGTGATGGTACGATACCGGGAAGATGGTCACCTTTCTGGAGCTTTTCGCCCAATTTGGGATCCCGGGCCTCGTTATCGCCTTGCAGTACCTCTGGATTTGGCGCCAGGAGCGTCGCTGCGTGGTGCTCAACGATGAGCTCAGGGCCGAGTCGAGCTTGCGCGTCCAGGACGCCAAGAACTACACCCAGCTGGCGCTAGAGCTCCAGGGGCAGGTAACGCGCGCCGTGGACAAGATTAGCTCGACCCTTGTGGTCGCAGCCAACGGAAACAACCATGAGCCATAACAAGACTTTGCCGCCGAGTACCACCCATGAAGACGTGAAAGAGTACGAGCGCACGCTCCAAGAAGTGAAGCGTGCTGCGCGCAAGAAAACCGCGGAGCTGAGCGACGACAAGCTCATGCCCAAGGTCGACCGCGTTAGGCGGGTCATTGAATCTCGGCGGGTCGATCTGCCACTGGCGCGTTGCGGAACCGATGGCTGATCTGAGCCAGCCGTCCTGCTTGGTTGCGGGCGTGTTCCCTTTCGTGTCTGAGCTGCCCTCTGTTAACACGCAAGTGTCGGTAGAGGACTACGCTCCCCGCGTTGAAGTGCTCACCTGTGACCCGCCGCCTAAGCCCGGGGCAGTAGCCTTTCGGGCGTTTGTATTGGGTCATTTGGGCGGCACCGATCTGGGGATCTGCCGCGC
>JAFCZZ010000626.1 GCA_019314085.1 Deltaproteobacteria bacterium
AGTGCCGGCCCTTCGGGCCGGTGTACTGGTCGGGCTCATAGGAGCGCCCCGGCGCCCCTCGGGCTTGGACTGGGCAATCCCCCGCCCTCGCAAAAACAGATGATGCATTCCGCTAAAATAGGTTGACAGAAAGCCAAAAAATGGGTACAATTTTCCCTTGACTAGGTACCAGAAATGTGGTATTGTGTGCGGCGTAGACAATAGAAAGGGGGTACCTATGAGCAGACAGGAGCGACACTATAGCGTGTACTACGACGATCAACCTGGAGTCAAGCCCGGTTGGGTGTTGCGCATCCGGGGGAAGAGACGGTCTGGGAGTACGAGGACACCATCCCGCTGGATGCAGATGACCCAGACGATCCAGAGGCAGCACGGCAAGAGGCCGCTGAAATAGTGGGATGCTACCCGGAGCAAGTGGAGGTGGAAAAATGAAAGTGCAACCAGTGGCAACAGTGAAGTGGATCAACGACCAACCGGAAGGGGAAAACTTCCGCGTCATCATACGGGGTCAGCTATATGGCCCTATCAGACTTGAGACAACGACTACCACGTTAGGTCAAGCGTTGGCAGTGGTAGAGGAACATTTGCGCTTCTGGGGGTATAACGAGGTGGAGGTTACTAGGGTACTAGCAAACACATATCGCAGCATAAGGCGCCGGTATCAAGGAGCACTGAGAGAAGTGGCAACTACTCCGACTCAGAAGACAGCCCAAGAATGGGCAGAACCATACCCAGATTAAGCTGTATCGCCCCGGGGAGCCTCTCCCCGGGGTTGACACTTTTAGAAGGCGGAGGGACAGTACGCAAAAAGAGGCAGGCTTATGTTGATTCAGAGCTTAGCATACGCAAAGGACGCACCGGGGGCTACCCCGGTACTGGCTGACCCAGTGTCTGGCGACAGCCTGAGCCTCCGGGCGGTATCGCCAGGAGTAGCCATTGAGCTCATCGACTGGATGTTGTGTTCCCAGGGTAGCGCTGGTGAGCACAGGTTGATTTGGACTACGGCCCATGACACGTCCTACGGCCTTGCCATGCTGGCAGACACTGAACCCCGACGGGTTCGGGCCGTAAGTCGAAAGCCACCTACGTTCATGTCTAGCGAAGTCATTAAGCCATACGTGGCTGGATCCGCTACGAGTGGCGAGGCAGCTTTTGGAATCCTCCAGGTGTACTATCCGCAAGTTCCGGGCTCGGAAGGTCAGTACATTAGCCCGGAAGAGGTAGCCAGCCGAGGAAAGCAGCCCATCGGCTGGATCACCACGATTACTCACAGCGCTAAGCTCAGCTGGACCAACGCGGGGACTTTGGAGGCAGCCCGGGATGTGTGGAAGCGTGATAAACGCTACGCCATCTTGGGAGCCAAGATGGGTACTAATGTAGTGGCGCTTGCCCTACGCGGTCCGGATACGGGCAACGTCCGTCTGGCTGTGGTCCCTGAACGCAATGACCGGGTGAAATCTCTGGAGTACTTCGTGGATCTGAGCCTCATGGTCGGCAAGCCATGCATCCCGGTTATCGAGGGGGCAAACGTTGGAGCTACTCAAGTCGAGTTCTTAGGCTTGGCCACCTCTGGAAGCGAAGACGTCGTGCTGTATTGCGTCGAGCTCGACAAGCGTCTACTAATCCAACACCGTTGGGCTGACCGAGTAGGCAAACAGGTCGTGGATTACGACCTGTCTGAGTATGCGCCAGGTAGGCTTGCCGCTCTTCGAGTGGCCGGCTACACATCAGAGATAGGCCCTACCATCAGCGTCTATGTGTCGGTCTACCTAGCCGACCAAGGGCACGTGTTAGCTATGACCGGGGACGTGGCCCTTTCTAGCAACCAGTTCCGCATCGAATTCTTGCCTTGGGCACGTCCCGTTAGAATGAACGACCTATTGCACATTGTGCCCATCTGGCCACCTTTACTAATCCCCGAGATGACCTTGCACATAGTGGCGAATGTGAATACCGGGGATGTCCGGATAAACGAAGTGATGCTATTAATGGAGCCGCTGGCCAATGATCATCAGCCTAAAGAATGACAAGCTGCTTGTAGCCTATCAGGAGTACACAGGTGGGGAGCAGTACGACTCTGTGGAGATCCCTGAGCCCGGGTATTGGGACCTGAACACCAAGCCTGAATACCTCAACATACAGCTAGACTATGGCATCTTCGGAGACTATGGAGGTGCCAACTATTACATCACCACGCTGCCAGACTACGACACCACTATTTTCCTTGGTCCGGGGTTCCCATGGCACGAAAGCACGCGTCCAGGTTGCACGTTGCCCCTCATGCCTATCCGGTTGACACAGGGAGACGCCATCGGCTTTACGATCGACAGTGACACTGGTGAGCACTGGCTTACCCGGGCTCACATGATCTTTCGTAAATACGATCCTCCACCTACCCCGACCGGTGATGGGGGCGGTGGAATCGAGCGCAGCCTTTACCGAGACGCTTCGGGCTATGTAGTGCCTTAGAATAGCCTGCAGAGGCTTTCCCCTGGAAGCGCCCCGCCGGAGGCAAACAATCATGAGACAGAGTCTCCTTGCGAGAGTCCCGGACGACCTACGAGCTAAGTGGATCTGGTACGACCCCGGTCCTCGTGATAGCTACCCTAGGATGGGACCACAGGATGCCAAGCTCATCGACCTAGCTTGGCGCCTTGGTGTCCTGAAAGCCGACGCTGCCACCTACGATGCGCCAGTTGGCCGGATCAGAGTAACCTGGGTGCATGAAAGCGACGTCGAAAGGCACCTCTACGAGGAGTTGCTTAAACCTCGGGCCGAC
>JAFCZZ010000158.1 GCA_019314085.1 Deltaproteobacteria bacterium
GAACCCCACGTCATCCAGCCGTGTGGCTATCCGCAGTTTGTCCTCCGCGGAAAAGCTTATCTGGTGCCCCTGTGTTCCGTCCCTCAATGTGGTGTCGTAAATCAAGACATCCGGTCTTTCCATGAACTGTGCCTCCCTAAAAACAAAAAATCCGCTACCAGCAGACCTGATAACGGATTTTTGATCTTTTCTTTTTGGGAAAACCTACTCCATCATCAAGTCACACATATGCGTTCTCCTATAAGAAGGAGTCCGCTAATTATGACGATGGTAATAAGGTTTCGTACTAACATATGTATCCTCTCGAAAAAACGAGGTTCCTTGATAATACGGATTGGCGTCGTTGTCAATAGAAAACTGAGACATAGAAAACTGAGACAAAATAAAATGTTTGCTATTTTTCCACCGATCGGACGATACTAATGGTTCATATATCGCGACCGTGAGGAGACCTCATGCACAAATACAAGATCACCCTGGAGTACGATGGGACCGGGTACCACGGGTGGCAGGCCCAGAAGAATGCCAAGAGCGTCCAGGAGGCCCTGACAAAGGCAGCGGCTCAGGTTGCCGGTGCCGGCGTGGATATCCAGGGGGCAGGCCGAACGGACGCCGGTGTCCATGCACTGGGCCAGGTGGCCCATTTGGAAACAAAGAAGAAGATGGAGCCCCGCAAGGTTATGGAAGGGCTCAACGACATCCTCCCCACCGGCATCAATATTATCAGGGTGGAGCGGGTCTCATCCCGGTTCCATGCCCGTCACCACGCCCAGTCCAGAAGTTATGTCTATCTGATCTCGAAACACCGGACGGCCTTCGGAAAACGCTACGTCTGGTGGATCGAGGACCGCCTCGACTGCAGAGCAATGGCGGAGTCGGGACAGCTCTTTTCGGGTTTTCACGACTTTGCCTCCTTCGCCGACAAGCGAAGGGGCAAGGAGACCTCGACACTGGTCCAGATAGACCTGGTGGAGGTCTTCGAAACAGATGGCCTGATCGCCTTCAGGATCGCCGGGTCCCATTTTCTGTGGAAGATGGTCCGCCGCATCGTGGGAGTTCTCGTGGAAGTGGGACGAGGAACACTGTCGTTCCAAGACGTGGAGGGGATGCTTCACAATCCCTCCGATATACCGGCCCGTCTCACCGCATCCCCCTCGGGGCTCTTCCTGGAACAGGTCCTCTATGAAGGGGACACCCTGCAATCGACGGGCTCACTCCCGGCAGTGCCTGTCCCCGGATTGCGGATTGTGGACACCCGACGGCGGCGCGTGAAGCAAAGTGAAAAATAGTGCTGCCACTATTTTCCCACAAAAGAAAGGATGGTCGAGATGAGAGCGCTACGTACTCCTGATGAACGATTCCGTGATCTGCCGGGATTTGATTTCCAGCCGAACTATCTCCAGGTCCCCGACGGCGAGGGGGACTCGTTGCGGGTGCACTACCTGGACGAGGGGCCGCGAACGGCCGAGTCGGCCCTTCTGATGCACGGCGAACCGAGCTAGTGCTACCTGTACCGCACAATGATCCCCGTTCTCGTCGACGCGGGATACCGGGCCGTCGCCCCCGACCTGGTGGGATTCGGGCGCTCGGACAAGCCCTCTAAGTTTACTGATTATACGTACCAGCGGCACGTTGACTGGATGCGGGGAGTGATCGATCACCTGAATCTGACCGGCATTACGCTGGTGTGTCAGGACTGGGGCGGCCTGATCGGGCTACGGCTGATGGCCGACCATCCCGAACGGTTTGCCCGCGTGGTGGTGGCAAACACGGGACTCCCCACCGGCGACCATCCCATGTCGGATGCCTTTTCAGCCTGGCGCAAATACTCGCAAACCGCCCCCGACTTTCACGTTGGCGGTGTCGTCAAAGGGGCCTGCGTGAACCCGCTGTCCGACGAGGTCATTGCCGCCTATGACGCGCCCTTCCCCGATGATACCTACAAGGCGGGGGCCCGTATCTTTCCATCGCTGGTCCCCATCACACCCGATGATCCGGCCGCCGAGGCCAACCGCAGGGCCTGGCAGGTCCTGTCGCACTTTGAAAAACCCTTTCTGACCGCCTTCAGCGACGGCGACCCGATTACCCGCGGCGGTGACAAGGTCTTCCTCAAGATGATCCCCGGTACCCGGAACTGCCCGCATACCACCATCAAAGGGGGCGGTCACTTCCTGCAGGAAGACCAAGGCGAGCAGCTGGCTGGGGTTGTCGCGGACTTTATGAAAGGCAGATGATTTCTGGCGACCGAACCAGGCGGCACGCGACGCGAAATGAAAAAGAGTACAGCTGTCACCCTCCTGGTGAAAAAAGAAAAGGCCCGCCGATTGAATCCGGCGGGCCCTCTTCGACGGCTGTCTAATTAAGCCAGGTTTTGCCCACCGGGAGGACGTTCCTCCCGAAGACATCACCCAGGATGATATGCGCCATCGTGTACTAGGCCATCAGAGCATAGGCCATCAATTCGTAACCGGCAACCTTCGTCAGGGCCGGAAAGCCGAAATGGGCCAAATCAAGAAGGATGAACCCGATCAGCAGAAGTGTAAAGGTCATCGCGAGGGCTCCGTTTACGCGCATGGCACCGATCCACATGATCGCCGTATACCCCGTAAACGCCACCAAGAACCATCCCACATCGGTCGTACTCGACTTGTAGATACCGAAGTGGTTCAAAAGAAATATAACGGCAAGGCAAATCCAGAAAGCGCCGTAGGTCGTGAAGGCACTGTATCCAAAATTATTTCCCGTTTTCATTTCAGTATTGATATCGACTACAAAATTGTAAATGGATCGATGGGAGGGAGATCAGAGGCATCTCCTCAGATCCACCCTGCGAGTGCGGTGCCTTTCCAGGAAGCCCCGTCGCCGAAATCTTTCCCGTAGAAATGACCTTGACTGTTCATCCTCACTCATGCACAATATCAGAAACGAGGGTATGTACAGCCGGAACCTCCTTTCACCAAGAGCACCCTTTTCACGCGGAGTTGTAAACCCTATTCGAATACATCCACCCCCGACAGGTCAATTGAGTATCCCCTTGCTTTGGCCTCCCTCGATCCACCATGGTGCCCCGGCGGGACCCGGGACAGTACCGGACGTATCGGGATACCGGCAGCCGTAGCGTCAACTTTGGAGCGGGAGTACGTGTTCTGGCGCAAGCTTCACTACGGTCCGGGAGAGGTCTCATAATTCTGACCTTCTTCAGGCACCCGGTCCTTCGCGTTTCTAGGGGTCCATAACGGCACGCACCGCGTAACCGCTATAAAAGGAGGTTGAGGAAATGGCCCGATCAAAAAAAATATTTATTCTCATATGTGCTCTTCTGGTTGTAACGCTTTTCTTCACCCACGATCTGACGGCAAGGAAAGGAGGTGACTTTGTCCTGCTTATCAGGATGATGGGTATCCAGGATGCCTGGTTCAGGGAGAACATTATCCCGCCCTTTGAAAAGGAGCACGACGTCACGGTAACGGTTGCCTCCTTTGACAAATTCTGGGACCTGGAGCTTATGCTGAAATTGGGAGAGGAGGGAAAGCGGCATTCCATCGGCCTCGTCAAGACGCCGCTGGAGATGACCCGACCCCTTCAGAAATACATCCTTCCCTATGACGATGTCATGAACGAAGACGACCTGAAGACATTGAAAGCCCAGTACGATCCAACCGCCCTGGAGCGGGGGATCATTGACGGCAAGCTCTACTACCTCCCGCGCAAGCTGGAAACGAGGATGGTGGTCTATGTAAAACCGAGGGTAGAAGAGGCAGTCAGGGGATGGAAGCGCTTTGAAGGGGAGATCAACGCCGCCTTGAAACAGGATAACGGTTTCGGTCTTCCCGCCGGCTATGTTCTGGAATCTGACCCCAACCACTGGGATTACTACGATCTGTTTGTCGTGGCCTCCTACTGGGCGAAAACCCCCTACTTCGGGATCAAGATGCCCCGCATGGCGCACCGGGGAAAGAAGTACTGCCGAACCGTCGTCGGTCTCGTCGATCGCGTCTTTCAGATGGGCGGGGCCGCTGAAGACGTCCTCAGGATGTCGCCTGGAGCGGCGGCGGCATCTGGAACGCCATGAAGGACGGCAAGGTGTTTCTGGCGATGATGCATCAGATCGACTGCTTCTTTATTCACGGGGGCACCCATCCGCAGATGCAGGGCTACCTGGCCAATCCCGACGATATGGGTGTAGCCGTGATGCCCCGCGGTCACACCTTTGAACTTGATGATAAGGGGGTCCCGTTACGGACCGGGAGCAGAAAGGCCGGCACCGCCGGGTGGTGGTGGGGCATCCCGAAGACGTCGCCCCATCCCGAATTATCCGCAGCCCTGGCACAATGGATCACCAGTTACGACAACCACCTGTCGGAGTGCCGTGTATTCGGTATGATGCCCATTCGCAAGGACATCACCTCGGACCTACAGCGGGTCTTTCCCGAGGCGTGGATGGCCGCTGTGTTTGACACCTCGGTGAAGCAGATAGAACTGAATGGCGACACCACCGGTCCTCTGCTGCCCGAATATTCCGATGTGGGAAAGATCTATCTGGCCGCGTGGTACGATATTGTAACTACGGACCGGGGGACAGGGTCGACAGGAACCACATCAAGGCGATGCTTAAAAAGCGGTATGTGCCCGGGATCAAGGCGATTCTCGGCGACAGGTATCCCGAATGATCACGGGTGGCCGTAAGCTCTGATCGGCGACTCGGGCTTACCGGCAAGGCGGCTCATCATCAACCGGCAGGGGCACATGGCTATGCCACAATTATTCCGGGGTATCCGGAAAAACCTCTTCGGTATTCTGATACTGACACCGGCCTTTTTATACCTCCTCGGGTTCCTGCTGATCATTCTGTTCAAGGTTACCGCCCTGGCCCTGACGGAGGCGGGACCGGAGGGCGCGATCTTCCCCTCGGCGGTCAATTTTATCGAACTTGCGGGAAATCCCGAATTCAGGAAAGCCCTTGTCCGGACCGTCTGGTTCACCCTCATCGGCACGCCGCTGGAACTGTTCATCGGCATTGCAGCGGCCTTTCTCGTCGTGGAGGGGTTCAGGGGCCGAGGGGTCATCAGGAGCGTGCTGGTCCTTCCGCTGGCCATACCGGCGATCGTAACGGCAATCATTCTCTATATCCTCTTTGACTATCCCGGCGGCCACATCAACGACCTCCTCACGGGACGCCATCCCTTTTTCCCCTTTCAGATCCTCTCCTATCCGATCAACTGGAGGGGATCGGGTTTTTTCGCCCTTCTGGTCTCCCTCTTCGGCAAGGTGTGGCGTGATATGCCCATCTCCATGCTCATCATCCTCGCGGGCCTCCAGGCCATCGATCGAGATCAACTGGAGGCCGCCGCGACGCTGGGAGCGACGGCCTTTCAACGATTCATGAGAATTACGCTGCCCCTTCTGACGCCGGCCATGGCGACGGTGCTGGTTTTGAGATCCATCGAACTCTGGAAGGAGTTTATCTTCCCCTTTATCCTGGCAGGGAGCTATCCCCTGCTTTCCACGCTGATCGAACGGGCATACCATGAATGGCGAAATCCTCGCGAGGCTTCGGCCATTGCGATGGTTCTTCTCGTTTTGATCATCCTGTCAACGGTACTTATTTTTTACACGCTCAGGTGGCTTCGAAAACGCCTGGTACGGGTATAGCATATGGGGAAAATCAGGGGGACAAAAATTGTGTGGCTGATCGGTATGATCGTGATGATCTGTATCGTCATGGCGCCTCTTTTTATAATGGTAAAGTACTCGATCAGCGACCGGTCAAGTGTCGTGACCGGCGGGGCGGTGATACCGCTCTGGCCGTACCACCCGACCCTGGAGCAGTTCCGGAGTCTGGCGGCCATGGATCGGTTTGTGAGAGCCGCCCTGACGAGCCTGGAAATTGCCCTGCTCTCCGTTGTTATCTCGCTCGTCATCGGAACGCCCGCAGCCTACGCCCTGGTTCGATACCGGTTCCCCGGGGCCATGGTGCTGGCCACCTTTCTGATATCGGTGCGATTTTTCCCGGATATTGTGTCCGTCGTTCCCATCGTTGAAACCTTTATCAACTTCGACCTGATCAACAGCGTCGTCGGTGTCGCCATGGCCCACTCGCTCCTTTCGATTCCTTACGTCATCTTCATCGCCATGGGGGTCTTTGAGGCGATCCCCCGGGATCTTGACGAACAGGCCCAGGTGCTGGGTGCGAGCAAGGCCTACAGCTTCATTCGTGTTATCCTCCCCGTGGCCCTCCCGGGATTGGCGGCGGCGTCCATATACGTTTTTCTCCTTTCCTGGGATGAGTTCATCTTCGCCTACTTTCTCCTGATCTTCGGCGATCTGTCAACACTGCCGGTACTGCTGCAGAAGATACTGTCCTGGACTCCCCAGCACAATCTCCTGGCGGCGATCTCGGTGATGCTCTCGATCCCGGTGATCATATTTACCTTTATCGTCCAGAAGTATATGCAAACCGGCGCGACGGCCGGCGCGATAAAGTGAGGTGCTCGCTCCGATGGCAATGGTCATATTTCGAAACGTATTCAAAAGGTTTGGCAATAACGAGGTGATACGGAACCTCAACCTCACCGTCGAGGATGGTGAATTCGTCACCCTGGTCGGTCCGTCGGGGTGCGGGAAGACGACGACGCTTCGCATGCTGGCGGGCCTGGAGGAGATTACGGCGGGTGATATCTATATCGATGCTGTCCTCGCGAACCTTGTTCCTCCCCAGAAGCGGGATATCGCCATGGTCTTTCAAAGCTACGCGCTGTTTCCGCACATGACGGTGGCTGAAAATATCGCCTTTGGACTGAAACTGAAAAAATTCCCGCGCGATGAAATCCTCGTAAAGATCGATTGGACACTGGAACTGCTGAATCTCAAGAAACTGGAAGGGCGTCTGCCCCGTGATTTAAGCGGTGGTCAGCGGCAACGGGTGGCCCTCGCGCGGGCCCTCGTTCTGGAGCCAAAGGTGCTGCTCCTTGACGAGCCGCTGAGCAACCTCGACGCGACACTACGGCTTCGAATGCGGGCCGAACTGAAGCGCATCCACAGGCGTCTGAAATCGACGATTCTCTACGTGACGCACGATCAGGTGGAGGCCATGAGCCTCAGTGACCGGGTCGCCGTAATGGAAGAGGGGAAACTGTCCCAGGTGGGCACCCCTCTGGAGGTCTACTCAACACCGGACAATATGTTTGTGGCCGGTTTTATCGGCAGTCCCGCCATCAATTTGATGCCGGCCTCGATACAGGAGAATGATGGCGGTCTGATCGTCGATTTGGGTCCCTGCCGGTTTGCGATCCCTGAGCACTTTCGGGAGAAGTGCGGGCCCTACCGTGACCGGGAGGTGGTGTTCGGCATCCGGCCGGAAGATATCCGTGAAAGGGGCTTCAGTCCAACAAAGCGTCCTGCCGGCAACACCGTCGATGTCATGGTTGACGTCGTTGAACCCCTGGGCGACAGAAATATCGTTGAAGTGAACATGGCGGGAATGGCCCTTACCGTACTGACCGACGCGGCGGCAGACGCGAAACCCGGTGGGCCGATGACCGTCATCTTCGACATGGATAAGGCCCACATTTTTGACCGGGATACGGAAAAGAATATTCTTCACTTTCCACAGGCAGGTTGATTTCCCGGCATGTCATGGAATGTCGTTACCAGGTCGATGAGCCCCTGGTTTTCGGTGTCCAAAGGAGAGATACGGCGACACGGGGGCACAGCGATTTTCCCCAAAGCCTTCAGCGGCAATGATTGAGAGAATCTCATTCTTCTTCGGCCTTCAGGATGCCGCTCCCGCGATATGCAGGGCGGTCCGTATGCCGTCCGCGCCGCTCGATATGATCCCCCCGGCCCAGCCGCTCCCCTCCCCCACGACATAGAGATTCTCAAAACCGCTGCAGAGGCCTGTCTTGTCCCGCAGGACCTGAACCGGTGACGAGGTCTTGCTCTCAAGCCCCATGATCGTGCCGGTTTCAAACCCCTTTATCTTTCGGGCAAAATCCCTGAGCCCCTCGCGAAGGGCGTCGCTCACGCTCGGAGGGAGCAGTTCCCACAGGGGCGCTGGCTTCAACCCCAGAGGATAACTCGATGCAGGGATTACACCTGCCTCTTTCATCGCGATAAAATCGGCTATCGGGCAGAAAGGCGCCGCGAACCCCTCCGCGTATCGAAAGAACTTCTCCTCCAGGGCCTCCAGCCAGTCGAGGGCCTCCGGGGCACTCATCTCTCTGCCTGTCAGGCCCTCCAGGCTCACCCCCGCCACGCAGGCCGCGTTGGCAAATACCCCGTCCCGCCGGTAGCGGCTCATCCCGTTGACGATGTTGATATGCCCGTAGGCGGAGGCGGGGACGACCACGCCGCCGGGACACATGCAGAAGGTATAGACCGGGAGGGTACCGTCACCCCGTGAAGTCAGGCGGTATTCGGCGGCCTTTACCCCCGGCAGTTCTTCCCTTCCCCACTGGGCGAGGTTGATAAGCTCCTGGGGGTGCTCCACCCGTGATCCGAGAGCGAACGGCTTGGTGCGAAATCCGACGCCCCTTCTCATCAGCATCCGGTAGGTTTCATACGCGGAGTGACCGGGGGCGATGATACACCAATCGGCCTCAATCCCGCCGGAGGGTGTTACCGCCTCGACAACCCGCCCCCCCTCGATCCTGATATCTTCCAGCAGTGTCTCGAAGAGGACCCTTCCGCCGAGATCCAGAAATTCACTTCTCAGATTCGCCACTATTGTTTTCAGATTGTCACTCCCCAGATGGGGGTGAGCCATGTATCGTATCTCTTCGGGGGCCCCCGCCCGGATGTAGCTCTCGATGATGAAACGTTTTTCTTTCGATATGCGCTTGGATCGCGACGTGAGCTTTCCGTCGGAAAAGGTGCCGGCACCCCCTTCGCCGAAGGCATAATTGCTCACCGGATCGAAGAGACCGGTCGTTTCAAAGGACCTGATCCCCCGGGCCCGTTTTTTTACCTCGGTCCCCCGTTCGATCAGAGTCGTCCGGAACCCCGCCTTCTGAAGAACGAAGGCCGCGAAGAACCCCGCGGGGCCGCTTCCGACAACTACGGCTTGTTCATCCCTCTTGCGTGAGGGAACCGCGAGCGCCGGGGGAGTAACAGGCTCACCCCCCGCAAGCTCCTCCGACAGGACCGAGACCTGTATCTGCCAGTGGATATCGCTCCTTTTGCGGGCATCGAGACTCTTATTCGCTATCTGATAAGAAAACTCATCTGTCCCCAGCTCCTTCGCGATCGCGCCGCGCAGAGCCCCCCCCTGATAGTCAGGAGGCAGATTGAATGATAGTTCCCGGTAGCCCATGCATCAACACCCACATCTTTGTAATCAGAGATAGATACCACAATCTCAGCCAAAATGCGTCGGGAAGATTAATTGATTTAGCGGGGTAGTCAGTTAGCTCCTCCTACGGAATGCCAACACGCTATAATCTATGGACATTTCTGGCAGATAGCCTATTCGCCACTTATGAAAGATTTGTCGTGTAATTCCAGG
>JAFCZZ010000001.1 GCA_019314085.1 Deltaproteobacteria bacterium
GAAGACGGCCTCGCCATCGCCCGTCTGACTCGTGCCTATCCTCAGCGCGTGCATAAAATCCCCGTGCCCATACAGCTCAACTACGATGAAGTCCGCCGGAAGATTGACTCGTATCGTGAGCAAATGGACGTGGACACAACGGTTACTTACGACAGCACTTCTGCTGGCTTCCGTATGGTCGGTCAGAGTTCGCCTACCAATGTAGATACGGATTACTATCTGCCTCGACTTTATACGCCGGACGGCAAGTTTGTTGATGGCGATGTTGAGAACCTACCTGCAGACAATCCCTATCTCACCGACCTTGACGACATTTATCTGGACCTGAGGCGACTGATTTGCGCCCTCAATGTGCCGCTTGAATACCTGAACATGCGCGTCGGGCAACGTAGCTTCGTGGATAAGGCTTCCGAAGAAGCCCAGGAAAGCTTTGCGTATCTTATCCGTCATGTGCAGATGGCTTATGCCCACGGCCTTCGCCAGATATTCGACCTTCAGCTTCTTCTGAAGGGCATCAATCCGCTGGAGGCCAAATATGAGGTGATGTTCCCCGTGGTCAGCCCGATAGCAACCAAGCGGTCGGCACAGGTTGACGCCATCCGTGCAAATGTGGCTATGGTCTGGGCCAAACTTGGCATACCCGCTGAAGTGATTGGCCGGTCTGCCCTCCATCTCAGCCGTGACGACCTAGAAAGGTGGCTCCAAGCCACAGGTGGCAAAATCTCCACCGAAGGCCTGGAGAAGTGGATAGACTACGCTTTAATGCAACTCAAACCCGATGAAGAAGAGGAGGGCGAGAAGGAATATGAGCCTGCTGGAGCGGATACAGCAGCTACACGATGAAGCCCATGAGAAGCAGGATAAAGAGTTGCATGAGCTTGCCCGGCTGCTCATGGACATCTTTGACTTGGGCCACATAAGTATTGACGAACTGGACGAGCAGCCGGATGACCTGTGGCATAAATTTCCTCTGGCTGTGTCCGTCGCCAAGCAGGCTGTCCTTCAAATCGGTTCTTCCGTCAAACGCACAGACTATCACGATATAGACCTTCTCGTCCGCAGTGAAGGGGCCTGGGAACTGCTGGACGCCGTATCAGGCAAACTTGAACAGGTTCTCGGTGCTCCTATCCATCTGGTGCATGATGAATCTGGCCCGCATGGAGACTATGTGCCTGTTTATGATGTTGTGCTAATCCGGCGGCCTGAAAGGCAGCTTATCCACCCCGATGGCGTCGTCAGGCCGGGGGAATTCGTCAGAATTGGCCCATGGCGTCGCGTAGGGACATTCAAATTCCCCGTGGTGGCCCAGCATCTTATCCGTGGTGAACGTTACCAGATTCACAAGATTGGCGAAAAAATCATTGTCTTCAATAACGAAGGTGAAGTGATAGAAGATGACCTCTCGGTAAGCAACTTCGCCCTGGCCTTCTGGCGCATGGATGAACCTCAGGTTGCCGTCTGGGAAGGCGTATGGGACGGGGAAAACTTCTGGATTTGTGAACTTCTTTACCATGAGGACGCCCAGGCCTGGAACATGCCTCTCCAGCATCGCCTTGCCCTGATGCAAAAATATGACTACCCCGAACCGGTGAGAGTCGTGCCCTATGAAATCATCCTGACGCCTGATGATTTGCTTGAACTTGAAGAAGGCACCTATGTCATCAAATGGCGCTATGAGCGTATAGACCTGCAGCGGCCCTTCTGGTTCGTATATGAAGCCCAGGCCATTAAGCCGGGGCAGTTCTTCAAGCTACTGAAGCCAGGTGCTTCCTATCATGGCCGTGAGTTTTTCTCTATTGATGAGATTTGGGAATTCTGGGCCAAGCGCTTCATTGAAGAAGGCCATAAAATTTACTGCCAAGCCAAGATCGATGGTACGCACTGCGAGGGACATGTTTGGGCTGGCGGCGAGCAAGTTCGTATCTTCACAGAAGACCGTGCCCGTGACCGCAGCCAGTATCTCGGTCAGCTTGTTAAAGCGATGAAGCAATGGTGCGAAGACGCTGACGTAGATAGCATCGTTTTTGACGGCGAAATCGTTTGGTATAAGAATGGCAAGGTCATTCCTCGCAAAGACATGGCTGCTATCTGGGGCGGTAAGCGAGATTTGAGCAATGAAGACATTCGCTGGTTCATCTTTGACCTTGTTTATGTAGACGGCGAAGACATACACGAGCAGCCCTATCAAGAACGGTTTAAGCGCCTCAAGGAACTTTTCAGCAAGGCCAGCGCAGAGGTTAAGAAGCGACTCATTCTCATCCCCAATCGTGTGGCCGATAGCAAGGAGACCTTCTATAAACACTGGGATTGGGCCTCCTCTTTCTCGTTCAGCGAGGGCATGGTGTGCAAGCTTGATACGATGACTTACGAGTTGGACGGCGGCACTGTCTACATGGCGAAGTGCAAAACTCGAAAAGAAATCCACACTTTAGTCATAGGCCGCCGCAGAATTGCTGGAAAAGACAACACGTATCAGTATCGCTGTGCCTTGAAAGCACCCGGTGGCTACCAAGCTATTGAAGCCGAGCGCAAAGTCACCGACAAAGACCTCGAAACAGAAAATGAATGGGAGATGGCTCCTAGTTGGCCGAGGCGTGAGAAGGGTGAATATGCATATGGTTCAACTTATGCTGTGGAAATGGAACGTCCGGCCAAGCTTGGCGAAATCATCTCTGTCATGGTTGACAATATAAATGTCTGGGAAGGTGATGATGGCAAGGAACACATCTCTTGGGAAAAGCCGCGAGTGATGAACATCCAACCCGAAGAGAAAGAACCCGACTCTGTGGAGTTCGCTAAGAAGCTGGCTAAGTACGGCACAAGGAAGGCCGAGGAAGTTGAATCGGCTCCTGCTGATTCAGATGAACAAGCAACAGTTGGCGAGGCTGTAGAGGTAATTGACAAAGAAATCCCACCGGAGAGAGGCAAGGATGATGAAGGTGGCGAGGGCGGCGATGATGATGTGCTTTCGCGCTTCTGGTTTGAGATAGACGGCCAGGAAGTTGAACAGGACGACGAGCCCAACAAGTTCTGCTATCAGCATCATGTTCGGGGCATCATGATGCCCGATACGGTTAAGCGTGTGCAGAAGATACTTTTGCAGGGTGGCGAGGAGGCCGAGAAGGTCTGGAAGGAATTTGGCCTGGCAACGTTGACTATCCCTGTGGAAGAGCTCAAGCAGAAGGTTCGGGCTGCCAAACCTGGCGAAGTCAGCAGTATCATCAATCAGGCTCTTGACAAGAAATTCCCCGGCGAGATTGAAGTGGCCGACCTTAAGCGTATAGTGCAGCGCGGTAATTGTCACGGCGATTTGCGCATCGAGGCCCCGCCCAAGCGTGAATTTCTGCTGGGCATCACGCAGGCTGTGGTGGGCAGTGCATTACAGTTCATGGACGATCCGAAGCATATAGAAGAACTTGGCGAAGAGAAGTTTATCGAGGGAGCCGAACAATGGCCTGCTGCCCTCAAATACTTCCAGCCCTATGGCTGGCTTACGCTGGTTGACTGGGGCGAATATGAATGGTCGCCGCCTGGTGATGTGGGGGCTACGAAAAACACGGCTGCCGTCTTCTACCTCGTGGACAGAGGCCAGGCCATCCTTGGCGTCCAGAAGCACGACTTCCATGAAGTGTTCTTGATATTCGAGAGGAACAAGAAATTGAGTGGCCGTTATATCTGGACGAAGGTCAACCTGCAGGGGCAGTGGACATGGCTTGGCCGTCGGCCCAGAGATCAGACGCCCTACATCCTCACGCACAATAAAGAAAAGGAAGAAGAAAAGGCCAAGCAGGAACATGGCTGGATAGTCTGGAATCCACTGGCCTGCGAAGCCCTTGCCAAGACCAAGCTCAAGAACCTGCTGCCCGTCAACTGGGAAGACAAAGTTGAACCCTTCTTCGACGAACCAAGGGTGGACTTTAGCTAAGCTTTTGCCATAAAATTGGCAACAGAAGGTTGCCAGAGGAGGCGATAAGGAATGCGGCTTAAGATTTATTTGGCGCTCGTCATCGGGGCTTTCCTGTGGGCCCTCGGTTCGGTTTGGGCTACAACGGAGAAGGTCTGTGGTGTTTGGGGCGTCATAGCTTATGGCATAGTGGCAGCAGCATGGCTTGCCATGGTGCTTGTGGCGCTTCACAAGGCAGGCTTGCCTTATCCGGTGGACATGAAATACGTCAATATTGCCTATGCGGTGCTAAGCGTGCTGACGTTCGGCGTGGCTTTTGTTGTCATACTTTTGACTTATGGTGACACGGCTGCTGTGCTCTGGGCCGGTATGGCCTCAGTAGGCTTGCTTGGCATGGCATACGAATGGTCGAGGGGGCGAGCATAAAATGGGTTTCTTTGAGAAACTGCTTCTCAGGAAACTGCGGCAAAAGGCCGAGAAAAAGGCAGCATCTGAGCTTGTAGCAAGGCATTGGCCCGCAATTGAGAAGACGCTTCGGGAACTCGGTTATGATACCGAACGTGACTTCAAGGTTGCCAGAGTGGCCTGCGAAAGGCTGATTGAACATATGCTGTAAGCCATGAAATACGCTGAGATTACACCACAAAACGTTGCCAAAGCGCCGGATGAAGAACTGCGCAGCATTCACCGGCGTTTGCATAGCTGGTGGGTTAACCTGAAGTGTGAACGTGACATGGCGAACAAAAGTGAACATATGACTTGCCGTGGGATACTTGACAGGCATTTGCTTGTTGTGAAAGAATTTCTCAAGCGAGGCATTAAGCATAATGAGGTGGATGCGTTGGATACCATGACAAACAGGCTGCTGCGCAAAGAAGAACAGGATGCCGATGGCCGGTGTGGGACAGGCCAAGGGGCTGGTAAGCCCAAGAAGGGCGATGGCGGCGTGGAGTATTGCGTCTGTCCCAATTGTGGTTATAAAATGAAACATGAACGGGGCACGCCATGCAATCAATTCAAGTGCCCGGAGTGTGGTACACCGATGCAGGGAGCAGATGAAGCGGCCAAGAAAGATTACGGCAAGAAGACTGATTATGGCAAGCTGAAGGGTAAGTGCCCATATGCAGGCGACCCTGAGAAATGCCCGGCGGCTGCCAAGGGTTACGGCTATCCGCCCAAGAAAGGCGAGGGGCCGCCTGAGGCAGCCAAGAACTGTAAGTATGCCAAGGAATATAAGTGCCCGTATTTCGGCAAGTATTACGGATACAAGAAAAAGTCCAAGGATGCATGGGTGCCTTCTGACCTTCAATCTCTTGCCCAAGCATTGCTGAAAGCGGGCACCTACGAAGAGTGCGAAAGCATAGCTATCCAGGCCCAGCAGCTTGAAGTGCCCGAAGAGTTTGAGGACTTCCGCAGGCTTATTATCGCTGAGGCCGAAGAGAAGGCACAGATATTCAAGTCCGACAATCGCGTTGAGCTTATTGACTCGTTTGAGGGGCAGGTTCTTGAGCTGCAGGAAGCCGATGAAGGCCGGGTTCGGTTTAAGGCCATCGTCGGCCAAGTCAATAAGGTCAACAAGAACAATCGGCTCTATCCGAAGAAGGAAATCGTCAGGAACCTGCCTCGCGTAAACGAGCTTATCAAGGCAGGGAAGTTTGTCGGTTTGGCTGACCATCCAAGCTTGTTCAGCAGTGGTTCAGTCCTTGACATTGCTGTAAAATTTACAGCGGCAGGCCTGAGGGGCAATAACATTGTTGTTGAAGGCGAAGTCGTGCCCACGCAGGCCGGTAAGGAAGTTGTCACATTGTGGAAGCATGGCGTTAACACAGAATGGTCGCTGCGTGGGTATGGCGAACTCCGGCCTGCCAAGGATAAAGACGGCAAAGATTTGGGCTATGAAGTTGTAGAGAATTATGTGTGGGATGCAGTTGACATAGTATTGCGAGGTGCCGCAGAGACTCAGACTTTGAAAGTTGAATTTGAGCACGAAGACCACCAGACTGAAAACTCTATACAAGAAGCGAGCCGGGGTGGAGACCCCGGCGGTGAGGCGATGGCTGAAGAGAAGGTTGTTGAACAGGCCGAACAGGCACAGGCTCAAGAGCAGGCTCAGGAACAGGCTACCCAGCCTGAGCCCCAGATAAACGTTGATGAAATCGCCAAGCAGCTTGAAGAGAAGGTTGCTGCCAAGGCCACTGAGGTTGTGGACGCGGCCCTGAAGGCTGCGGAACTGGCGGCCTACAAGCGGCAGCGCATTGAGGCCGAACTGAAAGACCTTGAAGAGAACGTGTGTGCGCCTATCGTGCAGGCCGTCGAACGGGCATCCTCGAAGGAAGAAGTTGACAAGGTCTTCGAGGAATTCAAGCCGCTTGTTGAGAAGGTGCTTCTGGCGAAGAAGGTTGAGTATGCCGGTGTGGGCATCATCACCGAGGAGCGCCGGAAGCGCCACTATCGCGACCTGTGGGTGCATCCGGCCACGGGCGAAATCGCTGAACGGCCTGAAACGGTGGCCGAAGTCAAGGCCGCCCTGCTTGAAGGCCTCGAAGGCCGTACGCGCAAAGTCTTCGAGGATGTCCTTGCGAACTATGAGGAGAACTACCCCGAATATCTGGAGGCCTGCACGAAGCACCGCGTGATGGAAGCGGCCACGACAACGACGGCGCTTGGTGTGACGCTGCCGCAGATTCTGCCGCTGACCCGCCAGTTCTTCCCGAACCTGATACCATTTGAGATTGCGTCGGTGCAGCCACTGAAGGGCCCGACGGGTCGCGTCTACCATCTGGCGTTCAAGAAGGCAGGCGGTGGTGACTTGGCCGACAGCTCGTCCTTTGACAGCACTTGGGCCGACCATACGGAAGGCGATTCGAAATCCCAGATTACGCTGCAGTTCAGCTACACCGACGTTGAAGCCGAAGAGAAGGCCATCTACTTCCACGTCACCGAACAGCTCGTGCAGGACATGAAGGCGCTCTATAATCTGGACGCCGAGAAGGAACTGCTGCAGGCGGCTTCCGATGAGATTGCCCGCGAGGTCAACTACCAGTTCCTTGAACTGCTGCGTGCCAATGCCACGGCAGGTTCCGAGAACTATGGCACCAAGCGGCCCAGCGGCTACACGTCCGACCTCGAATGGTATCGGATGCTGGTGGCGTTCATCCAGAAGGTGTCGGCCAAGATTGGTGCGAAGGTCAACCATGAAGGCAACTGGATTGTAGCCGATCCGAACAGCATTAACATCCTCGCTGCTGTGGACGCCCTGCAGGGTGCCCAGCCCGAACGCAACTACGGCACGGGCCTGGTCCGGTTGGGTGTCATCCGTGGCTTCACGGTCTACCAGGCACAGTGGTTCCAGCCCAACACCATCCTCGTGGGCTTCAAGCCGCCGAGCTGGCAGTACGCGGGTGCCGTGTATGCGCCATATGTGCCGCTCTACATCGGCCAGACTGAGATTGACGCCGAGACGAACACCCGCAAGCGGTCGGTGTCCAGCAGGGCGGCCATGGCGGTGCTGAACGGCAACGCATACGGCATCGTGAACGTCCAGTTCGGCACCACGGGCACGCCGCCATTCGACAGCGCCTAGTAGCTTAACAGCGTAACTCGGACCGGGGGCCGTCGGGATGACGGCTCCCGGTTTATTTTGTCATGCAAATGGGTAGACTACGAGTGATGGCAGAGAGAAAGGAGTGTCCCCGATGGCTGTGCTGGCTGTATCATTGATATGCTTGTGGGCCGAGGTTCCTGCTACGGGTGCTGCGCAAGAGTTCTATTACATGTGCGCCAAGCCTGCTACTGAGTTGTATGGGATAATAACAGCCCCGCCTGAACCGGCTAAATTGGCCAAGGCTTTTGAGTTCGTTCGGGCAGGCTTGCAATGCGTTGAAAAGGCTTGGCGAGCTGCCCACCGAAGCAATGACTATCAAGAGTTTCTGGCCGCTCTGTATGTACATCGAGGTTATGAGGCTCTGGTCTGGTATTATCTGGCCTGCTGCTGGGCAAAACAGGGCAATCAAGACATGGCCTTCCAATTCTGGCAGGTCAGTTCACTGCTCTGGAAACAGGCACAGGATATTTATCAACCTATCAAGTAAAGACCACATAAAGGGGTTGTACTTGCCGTGCCTGCTAAGATTGGAGCAATTGACTTCATCAACATAAACGACCCATTCGAGGGTGGCAAACGCATTCAGCTTCCTTTGAGAACTATAAGCGCTGTTGACAAAGAGCTCTTTTCACATTTTTCTGCAGAGGAACGTGCTTCATTGATTGCCGAAGCAGCTTGGGACGCTGCAGCCCGTGATGCACCTCTCGCCGTTTGCGACTATATATATTCGAGGCACCCCAACATAGTCCGAAAAGTAGATGAATGCCGCAATCTTATTGCTGCGCAAGCACAACATCTTCGTGGAAATCAGATTGCTAAACATGTCTTAGAACATTATGTCGGAAGTTTGGCAGATCTGTTAAATTGGACGGCAAAGCATATCACCTGCGGAGAACCACCCTTTGACATTGAAGCATTTATAGCCTTCGCACGCGAAACTTGTCACTACATCCAAGGTTTAATAGCGAATATCGAGCATGAGCTCGCTTGTTTTGAAGCTCATGAACCTCGTTCTCGCAGAGAAGAACTACAAGCAACAAAACGTCTGCTGACAAGAATGCTTGGCGAAGTCAATCGTGCTGCGACGATTTATCTTAGGATTGCCAAGAGCATTAACGAGTTAATCCAGCAGATTTTGCCTCAAATCTATAGCCGGGTTTATATGGAGCTTAGGCACATTTGCGAAGAGACAACAGAGGAGGAGCTTGCCCAATGATTCAACCAGAGATAGTTGTGCAGAAGCTCGTGGCAGTGGTCTGTGGGCTGGAGTTCTATGGTGCCCCGGCCCGCAGATTTTGCACGATGATGGCCGAGTTTATCCCCACACTGGTGCGGCATTGCTCAAAGAAGGAAATCGCCGTTCGTGTTAGCGTCAACGCCTCATACGGTTGGGGCGAAGGAGATGAAGCTTGTGTCAAGGTTTGGTTCCCAGACATTCTTTTGCATGTGCTGCTATATTATCATCCCTTTGAAGGCGGGATAGAAACGGCATCCTTTGCCTTTACTTTCGACCCGTATGATGGGCCGGTTGAGGCGATGTATACTTTCTATGTGCATGGGCGGCCCGGTGTTTATTATCGCCATGAGAACAGCTTAGGCATCCTTCGCGAACGCATCAGTGAGGATAACAAGCCATTGTTTGAGCGGGCTATTCGATGTCTCTTTGAAGTTCTAATGTCAACACCTGCAGACGGGAGGTTGGCCTGATGGTTCCTGAAACCCGCCTTATCGAAATTGCCAATGATATAGTGAAGATAGCCTGTGGCCGGAAGTTCTGGCCTGACAATTGGTCTTCGGTTACATCGGCCAAGCTGGCCAAGCGAATGATTTCACTGGTCACCAGCTCGTATTCGAATGACCCAGCATCGGCCCATCATCCTGCCCACCCGTCATTTGAGCCAATCGCCTTTAGTTGCGATGTGGATAATAAGGCAATTGATGATGAATTGGTTCTTGCCTTCCCGGCACTACATATGGCTCTTACATTCTTTTGCAGCAATGCAGGACTAAATGATTTGCTAATTGACTTTGCGCCGTATCCGCACTCCGCCTCGACACTTGATGGTTCATCATTCTTCTACATTGATTTTGAAGATGGGCAGGTTATCAATTATTTTGAGCAGAATGCTATTCCTGACCATGTGCTTAGCCTCTATACGTTGGTGTTGCCTCCGAAGAAGGGCAAGTTCATCGAGATAATCAGATACTGCTGTAAGTTAACAGGAGATGAGCGCTTGAAAGAGGGCTATGAGCGTATCATCAAGTTCGGCGACATCGGAAGCTGACTTGGGGCCCAAGCTGGTTCGGCTCTTTTCGGGTTGGCTGATAGTTTCTGAGTTTGCCATAGGCCAGGACAGCTATTACTCGCAGACTTTAGCCTATGGCGGCCATGTGATATATCCCACAACGCGCATAGATTGGGTAGTCTTCAATGAGCAACGGGCCTATGCTGTGCAGGCCAAGCTGAAGTGGAATAAGACACTGATTAGCCAGGCCGAAGCCGCAAACGAAGTCTTCCCTTTGGTCTATCTGCTGGTTCCCACGCCACCCAGTCGCAGGATAATAGAATCTTATGGCCTTGATACGGAAAGAAGGCACTTCGGCATCATCGCAGAAGAGGACGGCGACCTATTTATTGTTCGGGAACCGATTTTCCATTTCAAGGGCCGATACAGCGAACATGCCTATTGGAAGCGAGCCTACCCTCATCTTTATAATGAGCTTTACCGGTGGCTTGCTTGGCAAACAGAGGAATATCCCCTGTGCCGCTACAAATGGTCTTTGCATAATGGTTACATTTGTCCATTCTTGAGAGCTGATGGGCATTGTGCATGGCAGCATCCGCCTGTCGGAGCGTATGGTGGTTGTGCCCTGCGCAATTATGCCCTTGGCTACAATCCGCGAGCAGATTTTCTTGAACTTGTCCATTTGTATGAAGAGACTTGTCGCCAGCACGGCAGGCCGGTTATCCTTTATCTCGATGACCAGGCCAAAGAACGCCTTCGCCAGTACAAGAAACTTTGTGCCTATTTAGAGGCAGCAACGATTTTGCACCGATTCATCTCAAGGAGTGCTAATGCAGATGGCGAAAATTCCCGTGAGGCTTAGGGGGCCCTTCTCCGGCCTTACCGGATATGGCCGTTGCTTCTGTGGCGTTGTCAAGCACCTGCTGAAATCCCGGCGCTTGGCCGTGGAAGTTTTATCGCTCTACAATAATCCTCAGCCTTCTGCCGACCCCGAACTTGTTGCCCAGAGTGGCATACGATTTGATGTGCGGCATTGGGGATTGCTTTTTGGTATTCCGCCGTTGTTGCCCTCACTGGGCACGGAGTATCGGGTTATCTATACGATGTATGAGGCCGATGATATCCCTCGGCAATGGCGAACTTATGTTAAACAAGCCGATGAGATTTGGGTGCCTTCCCAGCACTGTGCCGAGGTATTTGGTGCATACAATCCCAGAATCAGAGTCGTCCATCTTGGTGTCTCAGAGTTCTTCAGGCCCACACAGCTCGACAAGAGGTATTACCGTCAGAAACTGGGCTTCCATGAAGACTGGCGAGGATACTGGATTGGCACGGCGGGCGTGATGTCTCATCGCAAAGGTGTTGATGTGCTTGTTCGGGCCTTCAGGGAAGCATTTGGCACGCAAAGCGATGTAAAGTTGCTCATCAAGACAAGAGATACCAAATGGCTGCTGCCGATAGACGACCCTCGTGTCATTGTGATAGATGAAGACTGGCCCGAAGAGAAGATGCGTGATTTTTACTGGGCGCTCGACCTGTTTGCCCTGCCAAGTCGGGGAGAGGGCTTTGGGATGCCACCACTTGAAGCGGCGCGTTGTGGCACACCTGCTTTAGTTACAGCATGGAGTGGAATGCTGGAATACATTGATAACGATGGCATTTGGGGTATTGAAGTGGCCGGACTGGTGCCTACCAGAGGCATGGCTGCCGACCATGCCTATTATGCGGAACCTGATTTAGCAGATTTCATTGACAAGCTTCGCTTCTTATACGAAAATAGGCCCGGAGTCGGACGAAGCTATAACTACTGGACGTATCGGGAAGCTGCCAAGCGTTTCGAGAAGGCGATACTTGAGTCCATCCGGCTCCGGAGATAGATGGACCAAGCCACCATCATTGAGAGGATTCGGGCCAGAGGTATAACAACTTCAGATATATCGGATGACGAACTGGGCACCCTCATCACTTCGGCCCTGAACTGGTATAGTTACTACCGGCCTGCTGTAAAGCTTACCACCACTTCAAGCTGCATCACCACCGTGGCCGACCAGCAGGCCTATGACCCTCCAAGCGATGCTCTCTGGGTTGTAGAAGTCTTCTGGAATCCCACCGGCCAGTATGCCATACAGGACCTTTATCGGGCACTGCTGGGCGTGCAGTTTGACCCCGACCATTACGCGGATGTGGTGATAAATCTCAGCCAGTTGGCCCGTATTAACAGTTATTTCAGGGGCCGCTGGAAGGTAGTTGATGGCAAGATTTACCTCATCCCCACACCTGCGGAAGATGGTGTCAAGGTTCCGGTTCTCTATGCCACGGCCAAAACATTGAGTGATTTGGATGAAGTGAAAGATATCTGGTTTGAAGAACTGGTCTATGCAATGGCCCTTGAACGGAAAGCGCTCAATATGACTTCGCAGGCTGGTTGGCGTGCCGGGGCCTATCAGGTTTCAGCCCAACCTGCTGTGGTTATGGCTAAATGGGCCCAGCAGCGTATACAGGAAGTCCGGCAGGCTATTGCAAACAATTATGCGGCTGCCCGTAGCGATAGCCGTGGCGGCGGCCATGAAGAGACATGATGCCCCTGCCTCATAGAGTTACTATCAAGCGACCTAAGTGGTCAGATACCCGCCACGAACAGTATCGGGGCGAAGAGACCGTTGCCACAGATGTGAAAGCCCTCATTTCCCCTGCCGACCGGTCGGTAAGGGCTTTGGAGAACTGGGGCGGTATTGAGCTGTTGCGGGATACAGTTTTCCTTGAACCCGGTATTGATGTTCGGCGCGGTGATGTTATAATTGATAATGCATCGGGTGATAGATGGCGCGTTATTGAACCGCCAAAAGTCTTGCAGAATCCGATAACATGGGAAGATGACCACATCGAATGCACAGTTGAAAAGGAGGTTATCGGCCAGTGATAGGCCGGGTGGCCCGCAATGCTATCACAACTCGTCACAAGCGCACTGAAATCTTTGTTTCCGTCTTATAAAGCATCGGCTGCCAAGGGCATACTTGCATTCCTGTTCGGGGGGATTGTGCTGTATTTCACCGAGGCACCTGAGAACATCGTTAACATCTGGCGCGTGATTGTGTGGTTGATTCTCGGAGATGTGGCAACTGGTTCGGCAGTTGCAATCATTCAGCGAAGCTTTAAGAGCACCATCTTTGCCCAGCGTGGGGCCAAGAGGTTAATCGGCTATGTGATGACCTTTGGCTTGGCTGCCGCAATGGACAGACTGGTTGGAAGCCACTACATGATAGCCTCTTGGGCTGCATACTATATTGCCGTTAGCGAGATTGCCTCCATTCTCGAAAACCTTGGCAAGCTTGGCATCCCCATGCCCAAGTTCATTGAAGTGATGATGAAGACCATGCGCCAGAAGGCCCAGAAGGGCAGTGACCTCAAGGACGTCATGGAAGAATTCGAGGAAGAAATCGAAGCCGAAATCCAGAAGCGCCAAGAGAAGAAAATCTGGAAGCCGGGGGATGAAGAAGAGTGAGTGAAGTCTATCTGCCTGAAGCAGGCACAGTGCTGATTGACCGTTTCCTCTATTATGTTGACTGGGAAGGCAGTGCCAGTGCCCCCTTCCATGTGGACATAGCCACCAAACGTGAGGGTCACCCGCATCATTATATCTTTCGCATGGTTGAAGACCCCGGCAGTGTCCGGACGCCACTTTGCCTGGTTTCGCCTGAAGAATGGCCTGAAGTGGGTGAAACAATGGGCCAACAGCGCGTCCTGAGGTTCCGGTGCAACATCTTTTACGTCATTGCCATTGACCCCTATGATATTCCGGCAAGGAAGATACGCGAGGGTATCAGCAAGATAGTGGAGAATGTGATGGCTTCCAATCGCTTGGGGCTTGATTGGGTGGCAAATCTTGAGCATACCGGCATCTCATTTTCGCCCGATTTCGAGCAAGTTCTGCGCTTCAACATGATACCCTTTAGCTGCGCGATGGCGAGTTTTGTGGCAGAAACATATGAGGACTTGGGCCACAAACCCTAATCTTGATTAGCCTAATTGCGATAGGCAAAGCTTGCAGAGATGATTGGCATACGAATCAATCCGACAGCAGGTGGTAAAAGAAGCTGGCTGGCCGCGATACAGCGGGCTCGCAAGCGTTGGGAACAGGTGCGGTCTTTCAATATCCCCGGAGCCCTGAGAAGTCGTATGTCGAGTGACTTCGTTCACTTGGTGCAGAATGAAGTTGAATGGGGCCAAGTAACCTGGACGTATCAGAAGCAATATTATCGGGAACGGGGCAAGGGTATGTATGGTTCAGACCCTGCAGGTTCGGGCATCGTCTACTGGGGCCGGATTAATCCACAGGAGAGATTGGATAGGGTGGACTGGAAGGATGCAGCACGGGGGCCTCGTTTTCTTGAATCTATGAAGGGGCAATTCCGGCGTTCGGGCGGCACGAGAGCTGAAGTGCAGATACTCACGTTTGCCATCATGAATCCGTATCCGAAAGACCAATTGCCAGCGCCGATTATGTATTACTTCCGGGAAGGTTGGCATTCGCCAGTTGAAAACAAGCAAATGCAGAAAAGGCCGGTTGACAAATATTTGGCCCGATACCAGTTCCCACGCTTGAGGCGAAGGATAACCTCAATCTGGCGGCAAGCTTGGAGGCCGCTGATGCACGTCACATAAAAAGGAGGCTTCTGCATGAAGATTTTTATCCCTCGCGAACAGCTTGCCTATCCTTCGGGCCGGGGGCCAGAGGTGGCTAGCTACCAGCTTCTTGAGGCCGATGAACCTTACCTTGTTAATGCACTGGTTGCAGAACTGCTCCAGCAAAACTCGCCAAAGTCTGAAGTTCGGGATGTGGCCCCTCGGCCCCCAAGCAAGGATACACGGAAATTACTCATCCTGTTCCCAGGCGGGATAGGCGATGTGCTCTGCATGAAGGCCTGCCTGCAGGCTTTGGATGAACAGATGCCCTATCCCAACCTGGAAGAAGTTGGTTTTGCCAGTGTGCGGGAAGACGACTGGCTGATTAATGACACGCGCTTTAAGCCCTTCATCCACTTCACGGTTACTGTCTTTGATTATCCCATCTCGCTAAAAATGGCCGAATATTATGATAGCTGGGTAAGTTACGGCACGCTTGAACGCCAGAGTATCAACAGAGAGTTGCAGGATACTTTTGCTGAGATTCTTGGCGTCAAGCCTTTGGGGCGGCCCGCACGATTGAACCCTGACCCTGCATTGCAAAGAGTGCTTTCCGGCTATATCCGCGACAAGAGTCGCATCAAGGTGGGAATGCAAATCTATTCGGCAGCCCATTATCGTTCTTGGTTCCCTGTCAATGCCGTTTTGACTGCCCAAGAACTCGTTAAAATGGGCTGTGATGTTTATATCCTCGGCACGCCTACACAGCGTTTGCGCTTCACGAAGGACGGCCAACCGGTTGGGCCACCCGAACATATTTACGACATAAGCGGCCTGCTGAGGTCGGTGAAAGAGTTCATTGCCTTCGCAAGCCTAATGGATGCCGTTATCACTGTAGATACGGCCCTGTTGCACATTGCCGGATGCTTGTATAAGCCCACTCTGGCCCTATTCAGTATCACACATGGCCGCTACAGGACTTCCTACTATCCTACCGTGGAATACCTGCAGGGCGAAGCAGATTGTGCGCCTTGTCTGAACATTGCTACATTGCCGGATTGTGGCGAAAAGTTCTGCAAAGCGATGGTGGCCTTGACGCCCGACATAGTGGTTCCCAAGTTTGAACAAATTCTGAAGGAGGCTGAATTGCTGTGAGAGCCCAGATTGGCGACAAAGTGCGGGTTGAGATTAACGGCAAAACATTTGAGTTTGAGGTAGTGGGCAGCGGGGATGATACACTTGTCCTGCAGGCCCCAAGAGGCAGCCGCTGGTCACTCAGACTCATCCCGCAGGACGACAACAAGCCCATAGAAATCCAATTTTATCAAGTTGATGCCGAAGGGAGACGACGCCTCGATGAGAATCACGCTGATATATCTGACCTACAATTCGGAGTCTGAAGTTCGGGAGAATTTGCCCCGGCTACTGCAATCAGCAGGGGCCTACATCAATCTGATAGCAATTGATAATGCCTCGCAGGACGGCACGGTGCAGGCCCTGCGAGAGTTGGGCATAGAACCCACAGTTATGCCGGAAAATGTGGGATATACGAAGGGCATTAATATTGGCCTTCAGAAGGCGCTTGAGCTGGCCGCCCCGTGGATAGTCATCGTGAACCCCGACGCTGTGCCCTCAACGCCTAACTGGGCACAAGCCTTGTTGAACTACGTAGATACCCGTGTGGGCATTATTGGCTGCAAGCAAGTCAGACGAAACTATCTCATTCATGGCGGAGGGGAGATAGCTGCTCATAAACAGTTGCTGAGTTGGTGGCAAGAGTATGATGTGGTCGACCGTAAGCTGCTCGTGAAGGAGGCTATTGGGGCTTCAAGAGTGCTTCATCGAATGGGCCATCCGGCCCAGTATAACAAAGACGAATATGTGCCCTGGGTGACGTTTGCCGTTGTAGCCCTGCGCAAGGAAGCCGTCCAAGAAATTGGCCTTCTCAATGAAGAATTTTGGCTTTATTGTTCAGATGCAGAATATTGTTTCAGGGCTTGGCAGGCTGGATGGTTTGTGCTATATAGACCAGTGGTCTTCGTGCATGAATGCGGCACCTCGATACGACGGGCACCCGATTGGGTGCATGAGCGAGCAATCGCTGATGCAAAAAGATGGTTACAAATTGAAGATGACTGGATAGCCAAAGTCCAGAAAGCTATGGCGGCATTGTTGCCGCCGTGATGTAGATGGGCGCTCTTACCAACAGGCTGACCTGCTATGACGTAACAGTGATGGACATATCTGGCGTAAGCGTGCTGGCCCTGTTCCGGGAAGCTTCGCTGGAAATCACGATAGACGAGATTGACGTAAGCGCAGCTCAGGATACCTGGAAGCAGCGCGAGTTCGGCCAAGGCGACTGGCGCTTCACCTGCACCAAGCTGATCAGCGGCTCCGTCGAATTTGTGAACATGGCCCTCAACCGCCAGCCAGTCATCGTCTCCACGGACATCGGTGGCGTTTCCATCGTGGGCACGGGTATCATTACAGGCGTGCCTATCAACGTTGGAGCAAACGCTGCCCAGACGGAACAGATTACCATCGTCTCGGCTGGTTCTGCTTTGAGCATTGGTTAATAGGCACAGGGGCGGGGTTCTAACCGGCCCCGCCCCTGCATAACATACTTCCCGAAAAGGAGGCCCGGCAGACATGCCGAAAAAGAATGCCAAGAAAGTAGCGCAGGACGCTAATCCTCAACCCAAGATTGACCTGAATGAGTTCAAGAAACGCCTGCAGCAAGCACGTGAAGAACGCAAGAAGAATGCCATTGACCTTTACCTGCCGTCGGTTGATATGACCATCAAAGTGGCACCAGCTTCGGCGAGTGACTATTACTTTGAGGTGCTAAACATCTTCCGCAGCCTGCCTGCTGAAGAGACAGAAAACCGGCCAGTTATACCTGTCAAGACGGAAGAGGGCCGAGTGCTTGGCATTGACCGGAACCAGGCACGAGTGCTTTTGAAGGCCAGCATAGTAGAACCCGAACTCGATGATGAAGCAGTAGAGTTGCTGTTTAATCTGCCCATCGGCGAATTCCAGATGCTCATCATGGCCTGCATAGCGGCTTCTGCAAGTAGCATTATTGAGTTAAGCGAAAAGCTGGGCAATGTGGAGACTGGTGGCCTTGAAGGTTTTTTCGGCACCACTCCCAGTGGTTCGAACGAATTGACGCAGCAATAGAGCATCTTGGCAAGCTGCCATCACAGCTTGATTTAGATGAAGCCCAGTGGGCCGAATTACTGGCCTACCATCGGCTTAAGCGGGCCATGCAAAACATGTGCCCTGATTGCTATGAGAAGACGCGAAGACAGAAGAAAGTCTGCTTCTGGTGCGGTCGCGAATATACTGAGCTTGATTGGGAGGAAAATGCGAAACGGCGAGCTGAAGCTCCCGATGAAGGCAAAGTTGTCGAGGGAGAAGACGCCCTCACCCTTCTTATGCTTACATCTAAGCCAAGGAACGAAAAGGCAGAAGCAATAAAGGAACGTCTCTGGAAGCAATGGGCAGAGAAAATGAAGGCCGAAGGCAAGCTTAAGTAGCTTGCCGATGTGTAATGAGGCTTGAGGATTATATCGTAACTAAGTTTGAAGCCGATACGCGAGGCCTACAGACAGCCCTCAACCAGATTCAGCAGGCCTTTGCTCAGGTTGCCCAGAATATTGTTGCCAGTGTTCAAGGAGCTTCCCGGCAGGCAGGGCAAGCAGCAGCCCAGATCGCCCAACAAGCAGCTCAGGCAACACAGGCGGCAACTCAGCAGGCTATTGCTGCTATAACAGCCAGTGCACGACGGACACCGGCAGCCGTCCAACCAGTAGCTGTAGCACTTGACCAAGTTAGAGTCCCTGCTCGACAGGCCACTGACCAGTTTGAAGAACTCAGCCGAATGCTGGGGCAGGCTTCAAGCTCTTTCCGGCGGTCGGCCCGCACCATCATAACTGGTATTGAAAGCTTGGATGTCCTCTCGGTTCGCCTTGACCGGGCCTCCATGATGATGTGGCGCTTCACCATGGCCGTTATCCCCTTCCGGATGCTGGCTTTCTATTTGGGTGCCTTTACGGCAGGCCTTGCAGGATATGTTCGCCAGATTGTGATGGCCGCCGGGCAGCTTGAAACGGCCCGTAAGGCTTTTGAGGCTGCTACCGGTTCAATACAGGAAGCCAATGAAATCATTGAATACGTCCGGCAGCAAGCACCGAAAATCCGCTACACACTGGCACAAATCATTGAAGCTGCACGTATCCTCACAGTTGCTGGTTATGACGTAAAAGAACTCCTCATGCCGATGGCTGACTTGGCTGCCGGTATCAACCAAGCCGGTGTAGACATAGCCTCAGCGGCCCGTGCATTCGTGGACGCCATGCATGGCGAATTCCGGCGCTTGAAGAACACATTCGACATCACGAAGCAGGAAGTCTTGAAGTTTGCAGAAGGTGCTATTGATGCTCAGGGGCGGGTTGTTGATAAGGCCAAGCTTCAATACGGCATTCTGATGGCTATCCAGGAGAAGTATGGTGGGGCCAATCAGGCCGCTATGGAGTCAATCGCCGGTGCCTGGGCCAACTTCTCAGACAGCATGACGAGACTCGCTCAAGCTGCCGGTCAGAACTTGGTGCCCTTCTTCGTCAAACTTTTGAACACCGCAGGCCGTTTCCTGAATGTGCTTGAAAGACTGGCCCAGACACCATTCACACGAGCCCTCATAACTTGGGTTCCGCTTATCGGTGCATTAACCACAGGCCTTGGGACACTGCTCGCTTTGATGTCCATGCTGGCTATCCACTTGCAAGGTATAACCGCGATGTATCGTGCTTGGTTGCATACGGGCCAAGAAGCCGAGCTTAACCTTATCCGTGCCCACAATCAGCTCCAGCAGGCCGAGGCAGAACTTGCTGCCATCCAGACGGCACGAATGACGGAATATTTGCCGCTGCTTCGTCTGCAGCTTGAGATGCAGCAAGAACAATTGCGGCTGAATGAATTGATTAGACAGAGAGAGCTCGAAATCGCAAGGGCCGAGGCAATTCAAGAATTGACAGAAGCGGGACAGCCTGTGCCCGAACGGCTTCGGGTTGGTAGAAGGAGCGTAGAGGAAATCAATGAACAAATCAGCGAAGTCCAACAACGGTATGAACAGCTTCAGCGTCAAGCTGAGGCAGCAGGCCTGATACTCAGCTTGCCAGAATTGCGAGCTGCTTTGCCGCAGATTAACGAACAGCTTGCCCGTGCGCGACGTACATATGCTGGAATAAGTGAACGTCTAGAAGAAGCCCGCCAACGAAGAAGAGAGTTGAGCGATCACCTGCGAATGGAAATACAGGATGCCGCCCTAAGAAGAGACCTTGAAGCCCAGCATGAACAGTTAGTGGTTGAAATTGTCGGTCTTGAGGAAGCAGAAGAACGACAACGGCAACGCATAGGTCAACTTGAGAGACAGCGAGAGCAAACATTGCAACGCATAGCAGCAGCCGAGGAGGCTTATGTTGCTGCACTCCGAGGCGAACACGGCGAACGTGTCCGCAATATCGCATTGATGCGTGAGGAATTGCAGCTCCAGCAGCAACAAGTTACGTTTGCGCGGCAATTTAGAGAAGCTTTCCTCGGTGCTTTGGGCTTCCCAATTGGGATGGTGCGTGGGACAGCGGGATTGGGCGTAGCAGTGGTTGGTGGCTTGGGTCGAATTCTTGGTGGTTTGGTTGGCATGGCCGTCTGGGGAGCACTTATAGCTGCACTGTATGAACTCGCTCGGTTTCTGAAGGACTATCTCTATCGCAGAATCCATACCTTTGCTACCGAAGTAGAAAAATTGAAGAAGAGCCTAAATGAACTCGATGGCACGACTGTTGAGCTGGTCCCGGCACTGAAAGAACTCAAGAATAGCATAGAAAAGACCAAACAGCGTTTCGATGCCGTTGAAATGGCCTACCGAACGGCTGCACTTCCACCGCCGTGGACACGAGCTGGCTTTCCTAAAGCGGCAGCAGCAGCTTTGGGACTCGGTATAGGATTCAGTATAGGGCTACCTTTTGGTCCTGCTCTCGGTGCAGTGCTGGGTATGGTGGTTCCTGCAGGGCCCGTAACGCTGGGTTATGCATTTAGGTCGGTTCCCGAAGAGAGACGTGGGGCGGTTATCCGTGAAGTAGTTAATGTGCTGATTGAAGAAGGTCGTATCTCTCCTGAGCTAAAAGAATTACTATCGCGCTATGGTGCTGTGGAACTGATACCCGACGAAGAACTTGCCAAGCTTCGCGTGACCAAAGAAGACATGGAAGTAGTTAAGCAGCATTATCAGGAGCAACTTAAGGCAGCCAAAGACCTGATCCAAGAAGAAAAGCAACGAGCCCAGCATTATGACGAAGTTGCTCGGAGACAACTTGACAACATCGAAAGGTTGGGCCAACAGAAGCAATTTAGCGAACTAATTGGCCGCGATTGGGACAAAGTAGCTGCAGCGATTCGGGCTTCCGACCATCCTGCAGCGGCTCTGGCAGATACTTACAGCAAAATGGAAGAAAGACTGCAAAATCAGATTGACTCGGTGCAGGACATCGAGAAAGAAATGGAAAAGCAAGTTAAACAGGGCCGTGATGCCAATGAAGTAGCAGCCGAATATCGTCAAAAAGTCCAGCAAGCCCAACGGGCCTATGAGCAACTGGTATACATCGTGAATATGCACAATCAGATTGATGAACGCAACCGCGAAAATCGCGAGGAGCTTATCCGGCAAGAAAGAGAGAGGCTTGAGCTTGCCCAGCAACTTCTGGTTGTCTTTGAGGCCCAGCAGCGGGCTATTGAAGGCCAGATAGCCGCTCAAACCTTGCGGGCTGCAGGGGCTGGTGGTCTGGCAACCGAGAGATTTCAGGCTGCATTGAGGTTTGCCGAGGCCGAAGCGGAATTCCGTGCCCGCAAGTTCCGTGAGGCACGCAAAGACTACGCTGAAGCTATTGAACATCTCCGGCGGGCCGAGGAACAGCAGATAGCCATCGAGAAACAGCTTGCCCAGGCTCAAACCGACCCTGTGCGACAGGCTCAGGAGATGCTGCGTATCATTGACAGGCAGATAGAGAACGAGCGGCGCTGGTATGCTTTCCGGCGACGCTGGGTGCAGGAGAATATCAGGGATGAGAGTCAAAGGCAGATGCTGCTTCGGGGCCTTGAGGAAGACCATCAACGGCGACTTGAATTGCTTGAGAGGCGGCGTCAGACACAAGCTGCCGAGGTTGAAGCGGCTTATCGCCGGAGGCTAATCGCCCAGTATCAAGTCCTGAAACAGCAGGCTGCCGACCATGGGGCCACGAAAGCCCAGTTGCTGTGGTATGACATCAAAATCGCCGAACAGCAGGAAGCTATAGCACGTGCTCAGGGCAAGGTAAATGAAGCCGCCAAATACACGGCACAAATCCAGCACCTGCAGCTTGAACAGGAGAGGCAGCTCTATGTAGATACCGAAGCTCGGCTGAAGGCTGTGCAGGAATACAACAGAGCCTATGGCACAACGATAGAGAACATCCGGCAGGTTGGGCGGCAGTTGTATGAAGTGCAAATCCAGGAAGCCCGCTGGCTTGAGGCACATGGCCGTGTCAATGAAGCAATGAAGAAGTATGCCGAAGCCCAGCAGACACTTATCTCCACGCAGCAACAGGAACTTGATTATCATAGGACGCGACTCCAACTGGCCGAGAAACTGTATAAGCTGGGCATGATTTCTGAGGGCCAACTGGCCGCCATACGGCAGCAAGCAGCACGGCAAGCCTTGGCGCTGGCCCGCGAGTGGGGTTTGAACACGAAAGAAGGCATGGAAGCCTACATGCGTTATCTGGACATCATCAACAACCAGACAGCCGACAAGACTGAGGCACTAATTAGGAAGGTTATTGGAGCACCACAAGAGGCTTTAGAACAGATACTCTCACCGGCCACGTTGCAACGTTATTTCGGCCAGCTTGAAGGGACCATCATGCCACTCACTCAAGCCATGTCGGCGGATATAGTCTCATTCAACAAAGGCGAACTGACCATCCGGATACGGCTTGATGGCCTGCCTGAAAACATTGACAACCAGATTAAGCAGGCCATACATGAGGGTATAGATGCTATGGCCCGAACCATTGCAGGAGCACTGAACGGGCGATGAGCAACGGCACACAATTGCTCACCGTAAAAGTCCGCAAGCCGACGAAGCTGCTCAGTCGGCCTTGGGAGACTAAGCTTGACTTGATTGGCCGGAATACTCGTGACCTCAACAGTCACGGTGTCTATATCCAAAAACACGCGAAGGTTCTGATGTTGCCGCCGATTGTCAGGCCTGAAAACTACCCTTGGGCGAGAGCCGATTACACTCTTCACCCTTCTTCAGATGACTTCTTTGATGGCCGTAACTGGGGCGGGGCTGAAGGATATTACGTGGGCCACGTGGGCAATGCCAGCGAAGCCTGGGCTGCCTGGCTGAGTCCTTCGCATACCATTGAAGCCGACCGGGGCTTGCAGGTTACGCTAATCTGGTCGCCGCCTGCTGGCGATGAAGTTGTGCCCCGCATTGAAATCTTCCCCCGCATAGACTACAACCGTAGCACGACAATCAACGGCGTGACTTATTACTTTGCTCCACTTGCATTTGCCATCAATTCGCAGATGGTCTTCGAGGTTTATGAGTATGAATATGACAGCTATGAACAGTTCGAGAACAATCCTGCTCAGATACTTGTGCGGCGTTATCAGCATCCCATTCTGGCCCAGCGGGGCACTCAGATTATGGGCGTCTTCCGCATCATTCCCATTGAGGCAGACGGCTTCGTCGTGGAGTCGCCCATCCTCAAGGATGGTGGCTTTGTTTACATCAGCCGGATACAGCGTGAGAATTTGAAGCTCTTCCCAGCAGGCGGTTGCGGCATAAGGTCTCTGGCCGGAGGATTTGCAGTTTTTAGCTTTGTTCCTTTGGAATTCCCAAGCGAAGGCTATGTAATTGGCCCCAAGCAAAGCAAACGACAGGAAGACGATAAATGGGTTTCGGTTAGTTTCCATGCTTACACGCCTACCGGCACGGCAGTGGCCGGGACCATTGTTGACCCCGAAACTGGCGATGTTATCACCACAGGCGAAACATTTCAGGAATACGCCTACAAGGTTACACTTTACTCAACCGACGGCATCCATACTCCGGTGGTTAATTATGTTAAGTGCGATGTGGAAGGCGAGACTGAGACCAGCTCAGAAGAAGAGATAGACATCTCCAATGAGGTCCGGATTCAAGAGCAGGTTTCGGGCAACCTGATGGGCCATCGGGCTACGATTAGCCTGCACAATCCCAACGGTGAATATACGGAACTGGCCCTAAGGCCCATGAATGAGATTGACGTGGACATCAAAGGCCAAGACCGGGCCATCTTCTATACCCTCAATCCCAAGATAGAACTCTGGAAGGTGCCGGAGAAGGAAGCACCCTGGATTGAATGGGAATGCGGCGACATGTGGGTGCGCCTTGAGCATTATGTGCTGACAGATGAGGATGTTTATGACGGCCTCGACCTCAAGACTGCCGTGTCAAACTTCCTGCAACGGCTTGGCATACCGTCGGATAAGATAGATATTGACGATGAAGCCTCGTCTATCATGCTGCCGAAGTCGCGCAGCTCACAAGACCCCCTCTTCCGGCCACGCCTTGGGGCAACGGCTGCTGAATTCCTGAGGGACTTGCATCACAAGTTCTGTTCCGACTGGATTATGCGTTTCCGAGGCGATGGCACGTTTGAATTGAAGCCTGCTGACTCCAGCACCATTGCCCGAACCTACTACCTAAGTCATGAAACCGCTGAGCAGCTATATCAGCAGGCCTTAGAAGATTATCAAGCGGGGCTGGGCGAAGAGCCTGACCCCGAAGATTATAGCTACTTTGTCTCCAATCTCACTGTAGAACTTTTGCACGACAAGTTTTACAACGAGATTTGGGTGATTGGCGAAGATTCAGCCACAGGCCGTCCTCTTGTCGCATTTTGGATGGACTACCGCAGTCAAACTGACCGCGATTATCTGTATTTCGTCGGCGAAAGACGAGTTGCTATCTTCATCACGCGCATTAACAATCAAGACATGCTCAATTTTGTATGCCAGCAAGCAGTCAACCGCTACGGCAAGGTAAGGCGACGGATTTCGTTTAGGACGAAGTTTGACCCGGCCCTCTGGCCGGGAGACTTTATCCAGATTTACGGCTACGCCAATATATTCCGCGTAGAGAACATTGACACGAGAATTGAACCCGGCACCGTGACGATGCGGGGAGGCGAACCGACCGATATAGTTGAGTGCCAGATTACAGCCATCGAATGGCCTACATAGGGGGCTTGACAGGCATATGCTGAGCGGTGATGCTTTACACAGGCTGCGAGAGGCAATCGAAAGAAAAATAGCACGCCAGGCTACTGGCGTGGAAGTTGTCCTTGACTACGGGGCCTCGCTTGAGAACCTGATAAAGACGTTGCAGCAGGCCGGAGAAACGATTGAAGGTGAAACTGTCTCACGCGGGGCCACGTGGTCTTATCTATTGCCCAGCAGCCAGTTTGGTTATGATGAGAGAACAATCGGATTGTGGCATTTCGAAGAAGGCAGCGGGGGCCAGGCCGCTGATGCGTCGCCTAACGGCAACACTCTCACCTTGGTTGATACGACTTGGACAAGCGGCAAGTGGGGCAGTGGCCTGTCTTTTAACGGGTCTTCTAGCTATTGCTATGGCAGCCTCACTTACACTGAACGCCTTGGGCACTACCTCTACGTCGCTGGATGGTTCAACCCATCGGGGAATGGGCCGCTGATTTACTGGCCTTCTGTTATCCTGCTTGCCATTGATAGCGGCAGACTGGTAGTTACCATTGATTCGGTTGACTATGTCGGGCCATCCGTCCAGACAGGCGAGTGGCAGCTCCTGCATTGTCAATTCTTTGACGGACGGGTTTATCTGGGCGTCAATGATGTTATCACCTGGCACGATCACAGCAGCGAGGAGCTTAGTCCCCTGTATTCAACTTTCTATGTGGGCCGAGATGATACGAGCTATTACAACGGTCTCGCCGATGAGATACTTGTAGCTGCCGATGTGTTTGTGCAAGAAGACTTTCAGTATCCACGTGACTGGGCTTATACATCATCTATTGGCCACTGGCGCTTCAATGAAGGCGCAGGCAATATGGCCTTCAACCTGCTGATGTCTTACAGACCTCTGACGCTCGTCAATCATACTTGGACTGATGGCTGGCTGGGGTCGGCTGTGGCATTCAATGCGGATGGTTATGCATATTATGCACAAGATGCAACAAATCTCAGCCGTTTTGGGCTTGAAATGTGCGTCCAGTTTGACGATGTGTCTGCTTCACAGGTTCTTGCTTATCAGGAGGGGGCTTTGCGGGTAACCTGGTCGCCGGGCCAGCTTGAGGTTTACATCGCAAGCCTTACACCAGCAACTTTCACCTTTGAACTGCCGACTATCAGTAGCAGCAACTGGTATATCATTTCGGTGCAATATGACAATAATGCAGTGACGGCCTGGCTGAATGGGCTTAAGGTAGGCGAAGCTTCGGCCAGTGGCACGGTTGATTTGGCTTCGGCCAATTTCTTGCTGGGCGGCGACGGCACAAACGGTTTGATAGGCAAGCTTGACTACGCTATGATAAATCGTGGGCCGGTCAGGCCCTTCTATCGTGTGCTTCCACGCTGGCTTATCGGCCAGCATGGGTTTGAAAGGGCCGATGACTGGATATTACTTTAGTGGAGGATGATAACCATGGTGCTGATGGCCTATGCAGTTGACCCTGTAACCCTGAGGAATTACGTGCGGCTTACCAACCGGCGCAAGATGCCCGAAGAGGAACTGCCTGAAGTTGAGTTGCCCGACAACGTTAAGATTGGCCCCACGGATAACTTGGGTAACATCCGGCAGAAGGCCATGCGGGCCTTGATAACCTTCCTCTCGTCTGAACCCAAACCGATAGAAGAAGGCAGGTATGTCTGGATTGAAACAGCTCTACTGCCTATCATCGCCATTGACCCTACTAACTACCAGATGGCTCTGCGGCATTTTGCTGACCAAGTGCAAAAGCTAAATATCTCAGCAGTGCGGGGTTACTGGTTCAAACCCAGCGAGTGGCAAGGGACTCGTCATTGGATACCGCCTTACTGGTTTACAGATTGGTCGGCCACGCTGATTCATGGATGCTTCGAGGAAGGGTATCACGAGTGGGAAGTACGGTCTCTTAAAGGCCAAAAGCGAAAAGAAACGAATTCAACCGAGGAGTGTAGCAAATATCACAAATGCACATGAAAACACCGATTAAAAAGCTGCTTGTGGCCCTTCGTTACTTACAGACCATATTCTCGCGCCGCGATGTGCTTTTCTCCATAGCCATGCTTGCCGCGCTGTATGGCGCCTGGCCCGCTCTCGAGGAAGCATTCACACAGCCGGACTTTTCCCGGAACTGGCAGCAGGATTGCGACCTGGTCCTCATTCACAAAGGCCTGGTGGAACATCCGCGTTTCAGGGATACGCTGCAGTGGTGGACAGGGACATGGGTGGGGCAGGTGCCGTTCTGGAGGCCACTTACATCACTGCTGTTCTGGCTGGAATGGAAGTTGTTTGGGTGGGAGTTTCAAGATGCATGGATGCTGGTGCACGGATTGCTGCATCTAGCTACTTGTGCAGCGCTGTTTGTTTTCGCCGACACATTTACGGGGAGTGCAACTATAGCCGCACTATCGGTAGCCTTCTTCTCGTTGCCGGGTCCGCTGCTTCCGTACGGCTTGCGGCTCTGGCATTCACGGGCATTCTGGGCGCTGTGGAGCTGGAAGGACCAGCCAGATTTGTTGCTGGGCTTGCTGACCATCGGCTCGTGTGCGCTCGCCCTCAGACGCCGAACGGTTTCCGCGCTGGCGCTGGCTACTAGTGCCGCAATGACCAAGGAAACGGGCTTCGTCACGCTGCCGCTCGCGGGGGCCTTCCTTCAGCTTGCAGGGCGTGCCATCGGCCCTGCTCTCGGCGCGTTTGCCACTGTGATTTTGCTGGCGATAGCAAAGCTGAAGGCTACTGGCTTGGGATTCATCCTCGGAGCAAACATCCACTGGCCGGCTCGCTTGCTGTTGACAATCGGTGGTCTACCCTTGGCCAAGTTGGTGGGAGCGACATCTGGATATTGCGTGCTTGGGCTGACTGCGGCTGTAGCGCTTGTCTGGGCACGACCTTTGCGCTGGCTCGCTGCTTTCTGCGGAACAGCAATTGCCTGCGCCGTTCAGGCAGTCACACTTGCCAACACAGACGAGTCGCCGCCGTGGATTGTGGCCATCGTTGGTTTGTTCGACTGGAATCTTATATGCACCACTCTACCGGTAGCCGTATGGGTCGTCGTGGCCGCCTTCGGGGCTAGCAAGCAGGCTTTGTTGTCGGCTTTGGCCTATGCGGCGCTTGCGGCCCCTCCGGCGCTGGCACCCCAAGCTCTATCCCATGCTTATTACACAGCGTGGTGTTTTAGTGCAATAGCTATCGCGACTGCTTGGTGGTGTACATGTCAAAGGTTAAGACTAACGTCTGGCTGCCGCAGCAGACTTACAACGTGACGCTGCGGCTTCTCAATCAAAACCTCACGATCAATACGCTTTCTTCGCCCACTAAGCGCATCTATATTAATGCGCTCGGCAGTGCCGAGATTGCATTTGACGAAGACCTGCGCACTGTGTTGGGGCCCGCGCCCGACGATCCGCCGAGCGACCCTCCCGTACCAGGCTACGTGTGGGTCGGCGTTTACTGGGTATTTAAGCTCACGATCACCGCCCCTGGAGAAACACCTTCAGCCCCTAATACGGCAACGGTAGACTTGTTCATCTGGACAGGAACAGGCACGTGGGTCATGGCACCGCAAGAACTGCCGGACGGATGGGTGAGTCAGACGGGTAGCATGGACATCAACGTGCGCATTGAGGTCACTGGCGTGTACATGAAGGCCGAAACTAACGAGGAAGCCATCTATAGCAACGGAGGCATAATGGCTTTTGTGGAAAGAAGTTATACCGAGAGCTGGTTCGCGGATGAGAATGCAAGCGTCACCGTCACTGCGGTCGGCCCTAGCGGTGAGCAACTTTCCGTCTCAGGTCCACTAGCTGACGCCGGACAGGAAGTTGAATTTGCTGCTGGCTGGAAACTCAACTTCGGGTGGACTATCCACCGTTACGACTATGAAGATGTTGTGTACGCGGCTGTTAGCGACATCGCCATATGCGAGATACCATTGGACCTCGGCAGGTTAGACCTTTACCGTCCAGGTAGCAACGTGCCTGACAGCACGCAACCCGAGTGGGGCCGCACGAAGACCCAAGACGACTGCTGTCGCGTCGGCCAAGCCGAAGGAGGAGCAGCTACTTGGCGTGAAGGGGAAGGCTGCGGCGGCGATATATCGTGGCGCGGCGCCGTCGGCATGCCCGTTCATGTCCACTTCAAACCGCGCACACATAAGCACGCTGATGACGTTGACTACCCCGACATCCTGGTCACGGGCACGCCCATTAATTGGCAATATGATGAAGAGTCAGGCACCTACGTATCCGTTCCTGTCCAGTGGACAGGTGAACTCGAAGTCGTCCAGCAGGAGAAGAGCTGGGAATTTGACTGGGAGTGGAGAACGCTTTCGTCGTTGAAGCAATTCGTCAATGTGGTGCGCGATTGGCAAAAAGACCACGGAGAAGATGTTGGCAGCGACGATGATCCCAATCTTAATGCGCAGGCCTGCCCGTTGCTTACCCATCCCCGTTCGGTAAGCAATCTGGAAGGCGACCCCACTGAAGAGTGGGGCACAGGTGTGACCGTATCTCATGAAGGTGAGAAAGCTGTATTCAAGCCGCCTGATGTATCTCGTCCGGGCAACTGGACGGGTTCCGGTGGGCTTACGCCCGATGCCAGTGTGGGAGATAATAACGACATCTGGCATGTTGCTGCTGGTTCTACGGCCCCCACGGCCACTATGGTTATCCGCGAACGAAAGACTTCCCGCTTGGCTCGTGTTGTGGCACAAGACCCTGACCTGCCAAGTGAAATGAAACATCGCAACTTAATCATCTTGAATCGGGCAAATGTTGATACTTGGACGGAAGGCGGCAGCGATTATCTTGATCCTGAGGATGAGCGGTATCCCGAACATATCTGGCACTGGATGAATTACAGTTACGCCAAACTACGGATTAAGGCCCCAATGAGTGGCACAATTCGCATGACGGTTGACTATAAGTATCCAATGATTTTTGACCCCGGCTATCCGACACTGGAACCCGGTGAACTGACCGTAGACTGGATTGAAAAGACGGTCGTATATGAAGGGCACGTCGAGAAAACTCCGGAAGGGGCTGACTACTCTGAAGTTGTCTTTGACTTGGCCTGCCCCAAGGAAGGCGAAATTGCCCCTCGGCTCTACCTCGTAACACGAGTTACCTTGCAATTGCCGCCACACACAGAAGACCTCACTTGGGAAATTGACGATCTCTATCTGCTGCCTTCGTATGTAGACGGCTCTTGGGGCGTATCAATGCCGCCATGGTTTCAACTTCGGGTTTATGACCCGTGGGACTTCCTGTCGGATTATACGATGTTTGCGGGCTTGGTCGGCGGAGTGAAATGCTTGGATATTCCTTATGGTTGGGAAGAACTTGAGCGGTATGAAAGGAGCTTGAAAGGCCGCCGTAAATGGCGTTCGCGGAATGAAGAAGTTTACTTCATGGACCATTCTCGGCCACTCAGCGAATTGGCAAGCGACTTGTCATGGCAGGAAGGTTGGCAGGCGACGTATCATGAGCCGGAAGAAAGCACTGTCAACAAAGATGAAGATGGCAATAAACTGTTCCCCCAGTTCTACTGGTGGGACTTGCTACGTTCGCATGAATATACGGCCAACCCAGGTGATACTATCGAGCTGAAGCTATGTCCCATTGTGCGTTATTGGGAAGTGGTGGCAGGCATCAAACATGTAATCTACTACGAGAAATTCTTCCAAGGTCGTATTCACGGCATTGTAGTTAAGACTGACCGGTCGGGACGCATCCGGAAAGACCTTGAAGTGGAAGGCTACCGGCGGCCTTCTGAGGGAGGCGAATGGGCGAAAGTTGATGAAACACCTGTAGATGGTCATGGGCGCTATCGTTTGGGGCCCTACCTTGAGAAAGGATATGACTATAAAGTCAGCGTCAACAGCAATTACATCACTGGCGTCGCCAACGCCAGATATTCGTGGATATCGGGAACTGGCATCGTCGGACCTGTGGGCGGTGCCATCTCGGCCACTGGCCCCCTCACCGAAATGGTGCATATCGCCTATACGGATAACGACAACTATGCCGTGAAGCATCTGTTCACTTCACCAGGCGACCAGTGGTTTATTGGCCACATTCCTCAAGTGCCCTACGAACAGCCGAATACCGTGGTAGACGCCCCGGCCCAAGGCCTAGCACTGTATCATGACATGTCCCGAAGGCTTCACTTGTTCACCGTAGAAGATGGCACTATAATCCATTATGAATCACAGGACTGGGGCAAAACTTGGGTATCGCAGACCATGGTGACTACAATCAAAGGCCAAGCGGTTGCTGCAACTCTGTTAGCAGGCATCACTACATTCTTGTTTGTCGTAGACGAAGACAACAAATTGGTATGTTATCGCAGTTGTGACCATTTCAAGACACATTGTGAGGGGCCATGGACGGTAACAACGGGCGTAGATGCTGTTCAACCAGCCTGCTACAATGCTCTTGTTAGGTTGTATGTCTATTGCTTTAAGGACGGCACACTCTACTGCTATCGGAGTGATGACGCTGGCAAGACTTGGGTTGAGGTGGGCAGCGCATGAGCCTCACATATCATCAGCAGGTTGATAGGCCTTACACCTTCGGCGAGACAAGCAAACAGGTCACCAAATCTCGCCTCAATCACAATTTTGACATCTTGGCAAACAACGACCAGAACATTGAAGACCGCTTTGAGAATACGTTTGATAGCCTATTTGGTGGCGGCGTCATCACAGGCATGGAGGCCACCATAGGGACGGGCCTGAGCATACAGGTCTCCGAGGGTAAGGCACTGATTGGCTGTGAGATTAGCTGGCCCGGCGGCACTGTAGCAGTTCTCGCTAATGCCAATCCTGGCTATATCTTCTTTTGCCATGATGGCACCTGGCACGTAGATACCGATAATACGCCTCCCGACGATAAAAGCAGCTTCCTCTATGCGACATACGTAAGCGACGCTTCTTCTGTCACAAGTGTAACAGTTGTGGGCAAGCTGGTGCTGCCCAAGCTTATTGAGGTCAGTGATACGCATGAGGATTTGGTTGTGGCCGGGGATTATCTTGACGTGCATATTGACCACAGTTCCCAAGCCAGCTTCGTAATACCGGGCTTCATCCAGCTCAAAGTTGAGCCTTCGGATGCCTTCTACGTGGAGCACCTTTACAAGGGCGGCATCACCGACGACAGCGACACAGAAGAAGACGTGCCATATGAGGATACTCCGACGGGATTTTGGGTAAGAATATACAGAAGGGAAGGTTACTATTATGAGGACAACCCGACGGTTACCTTGACATGGAAGAGATGGGGCTTCGCTTATGGCTAAAGGGCGTGGTGTGATTGCTCTTTCCGTTTTCAAGGGGCCCAAAAGGCAGCCATCTTGATGTAAAGACGCGCACCGAACACATTGTTGAGGTTACGAATACCGGTCAGGAACCTCAGCAGATAGGCTCCATCACCATTGCCCCCGGCGAGACCGTGCAGCTTCCCTATGAGATAGCGAAGGCCCTCATCGGCAAGCCGAATTTCCGTGTTAGCTGGAATGTAGGCAGTGATGTGCGTGTGTTGCATGTTATCCGCTATCCGGGCCTCGGCGACCGGATTTTTGCTATGGCTGCCTGTTATGCCTTCCATCGGAACTTCCCCGAAGCCAAAATCTATTTTGAGACTTTCCCCAATGATAGAGTCTGGATTAACTGGGTGCCTTTCGTGGAATTCGGCAACCCGCCGGTGCCGCCAAGCAAAGCAGTCAATCTGGACAATGCCCCTACCGGCGGCGAAGATAGGTGCCGCCTTTACGGACGGCTGCTTGGCGTGGATGTATATGACATCCGCTTTCCTATCAGTGTGCCTAAGATCAGCATTGTGCCAGATAAACCTTATATCCTGTTTGCACCCTGCAATTCGGGGCGGGCCATGACGAGGTCACTGGCCCCTAAAGTCGTTCAGCATGTCCTGCAGTGTGATTTTGGCTACGACTTGGTACTTGTAGACCGGCAGCCTATTTATATGGACGGGCCAAGAGCTATCAATCTCACCGGCAAGACAAGCCTGGCAGAACTGTGGTCACTTGCCCGATATGCAGAAGCTGTAATCTCGGTTGATACGGGTGTGGCCTGGATGGGAGCCTGCTTGGGCAAACCGACACTGGTCTTCTTCAGCTACATAAATCCTGCTGAACGTGTGCAAACATGCCATACGGTTTGGGCGGTTGAACCTTCGGCTCCTTGTTGTCCCTGCGGCGATAGGTTGCCGCCTATGCCCTGTGGAGTCAAAGCAGGCGATATTCCCATATGCATGAGGACATATACTCCTTGGGTGGTTGAAGCCAAGATACGAGAGTTTTTGTATGCGGCGCTATGAGAAGGAAGATTCTGTTTCTGTTTCCGTCGAGTTCAATGGGTGGGGAACAACGATGGCTCGCCACACTGGCCCCGCGCTTGGATAGGCTTGGCTTTGAGGTTCGAATCATATTCAATCGGGGTCATCGGAGCGACTTTTTCTACCACCTGCTTGAGAAGTATGCCATACCCGAAGCCTGCTACTGGGCACCAGACTGGCGGCATTTTCATGAGCGCTACCCCGAAGTGATAGCAGAAGCCCTTGCTGCATACCGGCCCGATGTGCTGATAGTTGACCGTGCTGAAGCCCTGCATGATGTTTTCAAACAGCCCCAGCTTGACTACAAGCCGAAGGTCGTCTTTGTATGCCACACTATGGAAATGGCGATGATAAATCAAATCCGGCAGATTGATGAGCTTATTGACGAAGTGGTGGCCGTCTCCAATCGCATTGCAGAACTGATTGACTGGCGGCCTGTGCATGTAATCTGGAATGGCGTGGAGAAGCCGCAGGCCATACCGGGCTTTGATGTGCGTAAGCTACTGGGCATACCTGAGAGAGCTGAAGTTGTAGGTTTTATGGGCCGGGTAGATGCCAACAAAAGGCCAAGCTGGGTTATCGAGGCAGCCAAACGCTGTGGTTACTGGTCTTTGATTATTGGCCGAGGGGCCATCGTTCCCAAGCTGAAGGAAATGGCAGCCACCACAACCAAGTTTATCCCCACTGAAGTCTGGTTCCCCGGCAACTGGTATCAGGCCATGACCCGTTTTGTGCTGGCTTCCATGCATGAAGGCTTTGGCCTAGTGCCCATAGAAGCGCTTCTATATGATGTGCCGGTGTATGTAACTCGTGTTGGCGACCTGCCTAATATCTTCGGAGACACTATCCGTTATTTCGATTCGCTTCAGGAGCTAATCGGTCTTCTGAGGCAATCGCCCTACGACATACGGCCTGCGAGGGCCATCATTGAAGAGAAATTATCGCCAGAGAGGATGGCAAAAGCCTATGCCAGACTATTCGAAGGTCAGGCTTCTTATCCATGATATAACACACACGGCCAACTTTGGAGACTGGATGGTGGGCCAGTTTTTGCGCTTCTGGCTGGCCGAAAACTGCCCTAGCATACAGACACGATACCTAACAAGCGTGCCAAATACCCGTGGTGTATGGCTGAATGATAGGTTCTTTGAGGACTGGGACTGGCCGACGCACATACTGATTTTCGGCGGCTCGGTATGGTATGACGACCGCCGTTGGGTGTATGAACATGACTGGCTTGAGCGTCTACAGGACAATCAAAGGCTTTGCATCTGGGGCGGCATCCAAGTGCCCTTCACTCATCAAGAGAAGGTTAGGCCAGTTCTGGCGCGGGCTGATTTGGTCTTGACGCGTTTTGAAAGCGAAATACCCGTCCTCAAGGAACATTGCAGTGATGCCCACATAATGGTGGGCAGTGACCTTTGCTTCCTGCAAACGATAAAATGGAAGCCCAAGACGGGGCCTGCGGTGATTGCAGGCCACCTCATCAAAGAATTTGAACCATATCAATCGCTGTGGGTAGAGACATTGCGTTCTGCTTTGGGCTGCCAAGTCAGGATTGCGGGTGTTTGTTGTTTGGACGGCACACCGGCAACCAATCCCTGGGTTGTGCCCTTCCCAATGTTCTGGAATTGGCTGTTTGATTGCTGTCTGGCCGCTTGCACAGCCCTTCATGCAGGCATCCTCGCAGCAGCCATGTGCACGCCGCTTGTCTTAATTGACTTGCAGGGAAGGCCGATGAGCAAGTATCGCTTCATGGGCTTGGAATTCGAGTCGGTGACGGGTTTCTATCCTACTGTCAGGCCTTCTGAACCGACGCCCGAAGTTGTTCAGGCAGCATATGAATTGCCATTCGCCCTGCGTGAAGAATATGCTAAACTTAAAGCAGAACAGGCCCGAAGGGGACTGGGGGAGCTGAGGGCATGGCTGACGAGCTAATTGACGTGGGCAGCAAGTTAACCGAAGAAGAGCTTGAATTATTCGCCAAATTGCTCGACTTTTACCAGAATTATGAACTTTACCAGCGATTGCCTTTAGCCACCAAGGCTGTCGTCTGGCAAATGGTGTATCAGTTATGCAGGAAGTCGGCAGCCTGGGTGGCTGCTTTCTTTGGGATTAAATACAACACGGCAAGGGCTTTGCTACGCAATCGGGGCCTGAAGGCTTCAGGCATTCGGGCCAGGCCGCCGTGGGACTATTACTATGACAGGGCAGCAGCGCTGGTGATGGAAGGCAAAGTTAAGCCGGTCTTGCAGGAACTCCGCGAGGAAATGCTGGGCGGTCCCTATGACCCCAAAGAAGGTGCCATTGAAGCCCTGCGTGAAGCAAGATTGAAACAGCAGGCAGCCCAGGCTCAAGCAAAACAGCCGACCGAACAGCTTCCGAACGAAGAGAATGAAGATGAAGGCAAAGAAGATATCCTGCCCAATGAGGATGTAGCTAAGCTTGATTATTATCGGGCACGATGTGCGAAGCTTGAACGACGGCTTGAGCGCCTGCAACAGCAATACATCCGCTTACAGATGACCTGGGAACGATTCTCAGAGTATGTGCTGGAGAAACTGGCCCCCTATCCGAAGCAAGATTACCCGGATGTTCCTCCGGCCAGAAGCACCAAAGACCCACATATAGCCATGATGGATTTGTCGGATATACACGTAGGTGAGCTGGTTCGGGCCGAAGAAACAATGGGCCTAGCCGCTTACGATTGGGAAACATTCCTGCGTCGTAAGAAGGCCTACATGGAAGGCCTCGTGCGAGTTGTTGAAGACGTGCGTGAAGACCATCCCATACATATAGGCATAATTCACGCTCTTGGCGACTGGGCCACCGGCGAACGCAACTTCCCTTTGCAACTCGCCCAGCTTGACAAATTCTTGAACGAGCAGATTATCGAAGGTTCCGCTGAGTTGGCCGAGATGATACAGTTCATGGCAACCCTGTTCCCCAAGCTATATATTTACGCCGTCCCCGGCAATCATTCTGCAGGCAAAGACCTCACGATGACCCTTGACCTGCTGGTTTATCATACCATAGCAACGCTGCTGCGAGACCAGGATAACATCAAGTTTGTCATCAGCAAGTCGCCGTATCTCGGCTATGAGCTTTCGCCTCAGTATGTGCCGATTGAATACAAGCACGATAACTGGTGCTGGCGTTATCTGATAACACACGGGCATATGGTTAGAAGGCATTATGGCATACCGTATTATGGCCTCGACCGGCTGGTCGCCAAGATAACAAAGACCACGGGCGTGGTCTGGGATGCCGTCTTCGCAGCCCATCATCATGAAGAGGCCCGCACACGTCACTGGTGGGTTAATGGCTCTTGGGTAGGGGGCAGCAAACTGAGCGTGGAGAAGATGCAGGCTGCCGAACCTGCCTGTCAGTGGTTCAGGCTATGGCATCCCCACTGGGGCATAAGCTGGCAGCTTGAAATCTATTTGGAGAATCCACAGCAGAAGCTCATGCCGGATGAAGATGGCATCTTTGGGCCAGCGTTTAAGCAGTGAAACATGGCGGATCAGAAAATCGGTAAACAGAGGCTCATCCTTGGAGATTGCCGCGAGGTGCTTCGCGAATTACACCTCGAAGGTGTGTCTCTTGTCCTTACCGATCCACCGTATGGTCACAAACTGACCGAATGGGATAACTGGCCTGACAAGCAGGTCTGGCGGTTGTGCTACGAGGCGATGCTTCCTGGGGCTGCTCTGCTGAGTTTTATGGCTAACCGGGGCAATAAGCTTGCTCGCCTAGTAGCAGAGCTCGAAGAAGCAGGATTTGAGACCGATTGGCCTTGGCTATATTGGGCACAAGGCAATGGTCTACCCAAAGCGAAAGGCGAGAGACCTAAGGGGAAACTAGCGCTGAAGCCAGCGGTGCAACCGATCGTGCATGTGCGAAAGCCGGGCGATCCTATCCCATACGATATTGGCTCGGCGACCATTCCCTTTCGTGATGAGCAGGACGCAAGCACAGCAAGAAGAAACAGAACTCAATGGTGGGAAAGTCTGTCAGCAGCACAAGCAGCAGCTAATCGTAGTCTCTGGGATGGTCCTCAACAGAAGCGACTGCTGAGTGGGCGGTATCCTGCTGAGCTTGTCTGCATTGGTGTCCCTGGCGAATGGGCCAAGTACTTCGACATCACCAACTGGGCGCTTGCGTACTTTCCAGATGAACGCCAAGGTTCGCTGTGCTGGCTGCAGCATAGCGGAGCACCAGATGGGCGCAATAGACACCCGACACGCAAACCAGTACGGCTATTAGCATGGCTAATTAAGTTGTTTAGTGCTCAGTTCGTACTAGACCCATTTGCAGGCAGTGGAAGCATCGCAGTCGCTTGTGAGCTACTGGGAATACCTGGTGTGCATATTGAAGTACAGCGTGAGTATTTCCGTATTATGTGCGGGCGTGTAAAATGGGCAGTCGAACAAAAGAGAAACTGCGACAAACAGCAAGACAAAGAACAACTACGCCTTTGGCAACTCTCCTAAAAAGAAGGAAGAAAATAATTCCCACGATTCCGAAATAGAAGAAAAGAAAAAATGGCACTAAAGCAGCGGCAAAACCAAGTTTGTGCCTTAGACTTCGCGGATATACTTGGTTCGATAGGCTATCTCGTGCTGTATGCGTCGGGAGACGATGGTGACAGGTTGTTTGTGTTTCAGCGGCCCAACCGGCCTCAAGATGAGCTTGCGCCGCTTTGTATTCTTGAGATTGATGAAGAGGGGAACATCAGTGCCGATGACATTGAAGCTTCGCTCAACTGGAAGCTGCGATAAAAATTACAGGGGCCTCGGTGTGAGGCCCCTCGTGGCACAGACAAGGAGTGGCGGTAAGCAGCACAAAGCCGCTAGCCAAGCGAACCCCCACTCTCACTTGACATTATACCACACTAGGCATATAATTCAAACGCAAAATTTAAGTAGGGGAGAGTGGCACAAGACAAGGGGTGGACGGTAAGCGATGAAAACAAAGCTAAGACTAAAAGCAGACAACCGGAAGCTCACCAAACAGATTGTCCGAGGCAAGCCCCTCGACCGCCCCGTAGTAGTCAAGTGCCATCATGTAACTATTGAGAGGAATAACGCTGAGTCTCTGGCGAAGAATCTTGAAGGTGTCCACTACCGCAGGCCTTCCCGCAATCGTGAGAATTATCCCATCATGGAGTGTCTGCAGAAGTTGGGCCAGGGCCGGATTGTAGGCTTCGGCACCAAGCGCAAGCACCGCAAGCGCAAGACACGGTATGAACTGCTCAGCCAGAACAATCCCCACTCGGCTTACAGCAAAATCAAAGCTTATATGCAACAATATCCCGGCCTGCTGAAGGATGACCCCAAGCAATGGGCCGAACAGCTCAAAGGCATGGGTTATTGCGGGAAGACTTACCTGCGCGTCATGGCCCAGATGGTCAAAGACCGCATACTCATCTGGACGTATGATAATTACACTGAAGGCTGGCGCGTTGCCACCAAAGACGACCCCGATTGGGTGCCACGGTTCCCGTTGTATCCCTGGGCATTCGTGTTTGCCTGGCTGGCTGCGGGCCGCAGCATACTTGACCTCAAGCTCGACTGGATGACCTACGGTTATAGCCCCGCTGAGATAGATGAAGGATTGCGGTTCCTGCGCAAGCATGGTTTAGTGCAGGTTGATGAGAAGGGACATCTGCAACCCAATGTTGAACCCACAGGCTATCGGCGGGCCGTCGAATACGAAGACACAGGCGACCCCATCTTTGAGGTCTGCAAAACTGGGCTGTGGGAACAGCGGAAGAAGTTGCCTCGTATGCCCAAGGTGCAACAATACCTTTACGTGATAGCTTTGGCCTATGCCGTGGCCTTCCCCGAAAGGCTGATAGAATACTGCAAGAGTCTGGCCTGGACACGTTTGCGCAACTTAAAACTCGACTTATCACCGTGTGCTTATGGCGATTTGCAGCTCGTCAGAAGAGTGGGCCGCAATGAGCGCCGCAAGGGCAAGCACAACCGTTACCCCAATGCTACACTGCAAAATCTGCTGGCCCTTATCAAGCGCTATAAGCTCACCATCGTGGAACCGGAACTCCTGGCCGAAGCCCTCGGCATCACCGCCCGCCACGCCCATCGCCTCCTCTGGCGGGCACATGAGCTGGGCCTGTTAACAATTGTGAACATCTATCGCCGCCCCGGCTCAAGGGCATATCTTTACCGCGTTTCATTTAATTTTGCAGCGCCGGATAAAAACTGTCGCGTAAAGTGCGATTTCGGGACAAGCAATTCCCCCTCATACTCCCCCTATAAGCTCTTTAGTACTCCTAGTACAAGTACGATTGATTCGAAGGCAAGTAAGGGAGGGCACGGGCCCGGCCAGCAGGCCGTTGGCCTGCCGGGATTGCTGTTTGGGGAGAAGTATATAGCTTACAAGAGAGGGAAAGGAAAAAAGCTTTGGGGGAGGGTTTTGGGCGTGCTGGGGGTGGAGGGTTTGGGCCGGGGCCTTGCGTTATTTGCCAAGCATCTGGAAATAGAAAAACTTAAGGCCTGGGGGTGGAGGAGAGGTCACCCATATGAGGTGCTGGTAGGCAGGTTTGAGAGGTTTGAGGAAGGATGGAAGCAAGCGCTTGTGAAATTTTTCACAGGCAGGGAAGAGGGAGGGGGTGTGGAGGGGTTTGTTGGGCTTGTGCTGGCGTGGTTGAACGGGGAGTGGCGGGTGGTATGTGGCCTGCTGGAGGAGTATGTGGATTGGCTTTATAAGAGGGCCACGCAGTTGGGACATGATGGCAGACGCAAGCTGGCCTGGTGGACGATGCAGGATTACCGGAAGGCACGGGACTTGCTGGAAGAGGCCCGGCAACGGCCCATAGACTACATCCTTCGCTTCTGGTATGGTTATTGCACGGGCTTCCGCTGGGTGGATGACGCCATTGAAAGGTGGGCTTTGAGGTTTACCGGCCAGGCTATGCGGCTATACTTACTGCGGGGTGCTAAAACTTTCTACATCAGTGACGAGGGACATGTTATGGCGCTTGACGGGCGGAAGGAAGCAAGTGGCAACGGCATCCACATGCACACGGATTACGGCACGCTCGACCCCAAGCCCAGGCGCAAGACGAAGCCTACCATCCGTGAGCAGGAGGCCATCCCCAACCAGGGGATAGATTTGACTGCTGCCCTGAAGGAGGCATCGGAGGCCGAAGAAGAGGCTTCTGTTGATGAAGAAGTTAAAGGCCAGGATGAAGTGGTTATCGTTCAGAGGCCAGGGGAAAGCTGGTCACTGCCCCTCGGCCCCAACCGGCCCAAGCACATAAGAGTCAAGACAGAAGACGGCCAGACCATCATCTGCTACGAGCTTGATGAAGAAGTGGATGTATACAGGATAGCTTCCTATCCGGGCACCGGTGGCCTCGATGAAGGCATGTATGTGCCCCAGTGTGCCGAGGAATTCTGGCGCTTGCCGCCTGATGCCCCCATCGCCATACTTGAATCCCGGCTGCCTACTCATTTGCGCTATCTGGCCCGTTACCGCCAGATTAAGCAGAAATTCCGCGAAGCCAAGCAGATTGAGGATTTGCTGACCCGCAGCATGCCAAGGAATACAACCTACGGCCTCGGCCTGATAGGTATCGTCACTGACTGGTATCTGTGGTATATCAAGAAGCAACGTGTGCGACACTGGACGCCGGAATGGTATCTTGCTTACGGGGAAGTTTTGCTGAAAGCCTGTCACTACTATGCGGCCCCCGGCGAACCTGCAGGCCTTAAGATTGGGGCTGCTGAAACCTGGCAGAAGGCTTTACAGGGCCAGGCGGTATCGCCCGTCGAGCTGGCCGATGCCTATGACCGCCTGACAATGGTCACGCCCATTGAGTCCAGTGTTGCTCGCCATATGAACCAGCCTTGGCGGGGCATGTGGGATTGGTTCTGGAATTGGGTGTTGAAGGGTATGCCCGAAGATGAGAAGTATAAGGCGTTGCACAACGTGATTGTGGCCTGCCAGAGAGGTCATGAGAAATATGATGTTGAAACCTATTGCGATGACCTGACCGGCCTTGCCGTAATAGAAGCTTTCGACGACTTTGATGCTGACGCGATACGGGAAGCCCTGCGACGTTACGGCGACCCCCGAAGCTAAGCGATGCCCAAAAGCTTTTGAGGTGAAGCCCAGCAATGGCTGCTACTGATAGTGTCTTTGAGCAGATAAAAGCCCGCATAAACCTCATTGAAGTCATCGGCCAAGAAGTTGAACTCAAGCGCGTCGGCAAATACTGGATGGGCCTTTGCCCCTTTCATTACGAAACAGAACCCAGCTTTGCCGTAACAGAGAACTTCTATTATTGCTTCGGCGCCACCTGTAACGCAAAGGGAGACATATTCACGTGGCTGATGGTTCGCAGGGGCCTCAGCTTTTCTGAGGCAGTCCGGGAAGCAGCCCGCCTCGCTGGTATCCCATTAGACGATAACTGGCAGGAACGCCTCAAAAAAGCCCAGGAACATCAGGCCAAACTGGAAGCCTACGTCAAGCAAAGCCAGGAATACCTCTGGTCAAAAAAGGGCCAAACGGCCCTGGATTACCTTCGCAATGAACGCAGGCTTACAGACGAGACAATCAAGCAGTTTGGCCTCGGCTATGATAGCAAACGCGACGCCATAGTCATCCCGCTGATGGACATGTCTGGCAGGCTGGTTGCCTATGCTCTCCGCCTTCTAAATAGCACCAAACGCTATCAAGTCTTCAATCAACCCTTCTTCCAGCGTCGTCGTTATTTGTTCAATGAGCAAGTTTTGTGGCAGCACAAAGACCAGCCTCTCTACCTCTGCGAAGGTTATTTTGATTGCATGAGTATCGTGCAGGCGGGCTATCCGAGGGTTGTGGCTCTTTGTGGCGGCCAGCTCAATGATTATCAGCTCAAGAAGCTCACCCAAGCTGCCCGCCAAATCATCCTAGTGCCCGACAACAAATCAGCAACGGACTGGAAACTGGCTCGCCGCAATATAGACCTCATTCGCCGTTTTGATGCCGAAGTAAAGGTGCTTGTTGCTGTGCCGGAAGGCGATGCCAATGATACCGACCCCGACAGGCTCAAGGAAATCCTTGCATCGCCCAATGAACCCGAAGTTGCCATGCTGGACTTCATCGTTTCCGGCACCCAGGCCGAACAATACGAAAAGGCCCGGCAACTTCTCCAGACGATACACAATCCCCTGCTTCGTGATGATATTATCCAAGAATTAGCCAAGCGTTGGGGTAAAAGCACGCACCTGGTTAAGCAGGCTTTGAGTGGCCGGGCTGTCTCGGTGAATGTAGTTAAAAGCGAACATACAGTCACCATCCTTCGGCACATGGCTGCCGAGATAGCCCAAGAACACGAAATCAACCTCCGCTGGCCGGGTTTTGAACCAGAAGTCCTTCAACGTATCCACGCCGGTCATCTTATAGGCATAGCAGCCCGCACTAATGTGGGTAAGACACTGTATGCCCTCAACCTGGCACCTTGGTCACGTGGCCTTTACAGCCAGGTTTTCTTCACCCTTGAACAGCCCTACAGTGAAATCGCCTACCGCATGGCACGAATCACTCTGGGACATGTCATACCGCATATGTATCCCTATCTGGATGCGGCCATCCGGAAGGCCGAGGATGAGTTCAAGGACTTCAACATTTTGAACGAAGAAGTTTTTGGTCGTAACCTTCAGCCTCTCATCACAACGTTGTATTCGGATTTCTATGTAGTGGAAGGCGTTTTTGACGTGGAAGGCCTGAAGGGGGCCATCGCTAAGCTTGCCGAAGAAGTCAGGCTGCCCGTCCGCATAGTCTGGATAGACTACCTCGGCCTGATGCGGGCCAAAGGTGACACCGAATACGTCCAGCTCAGCAACCTCATCCGCGACCTCGCACGCCTGGCAAAGGAGCTTAACCTTTTAATAATATTCCTGCACCAGCTTAGCCGCCGGGGTGGCACTGGCAAGGAGCACGTGGAAATTGACATGCTTCGCGGTAGCGGCCAGATTGAAGAAGCCGTTGACCTTCTGCTGGGCCTTTACCGACCCCAGCTTAACGATGAATACCAGCAGAACAATCAGGTCTGCACCGAGGAGCCTTTCTACGTGGACGTTATCAAGAACCGCCACGGCCCCAAGCAACGGCTTAAGCTCACCTTCTACAAGCGCAGCCTGCTAATCACGTCGGTTCATCCCTTGCATGGCCCCGAGGTTTTGCGCAGCGAGATAATGGATATACTGGAAACGAAAGGAGCTGATAGCCATGACGCAGGAGCAATTGAGCGAGGCGGCGGAGAATGTGGAGGCCATCCGGCAGGAACTGGACAATCTGGCGAAGAGGTATTTTGACCTGACTGACCTAATCAGCCAGCTTGAGGAAGAGCGAAGCAGGGTGGCCCAGGAAATTCTTAACATCTGGCAGAAGACACAGCTCAAGCCGTCGCGCTGGGCTACCGTGGTTGCCGGTCGGACTTCTTACGACCAAGACAGGCTTATTGCCTATTTGAAGGCTCGTGGCCTCAGACAGGCCATCAAGACTCAAGAAGTCCTCGACCGCAAGGCATTGAAACAACTGATGGACAGCGGCCAGCTTAGTGAACAGGAACTTGAGCAGTTCAAGACCACTGGCCGCCCATATGTGCAACTCGTTAAGCCCAAGGAGGAATAGTTTATGCGAACTAAGCGGTTGGAATGGGACCATTATCCTTCGCTTGATGAATTGCGGGAAGCCCTTAAGGATGTGCCAGCATGGCCGGGCTCAGAGAAGTCGCTAGCTGATTACTGGCCCTATATCATCCCCCTTTCACGTCGCCGTAAGGTTGGCCGTGACCAGTGGGAAGTGGTCTGGAATCCCTACCTAACCGTAGATGGCCGCATTCGCATTTTTGTAGATGCCCATCTGGAGGCCGATGCCCACTATCACGAAGAGATAGTCGAAATCCGGCGCGAAGACCGCTTCCTCATTGTGCGCTTGCGGATAACAAGTGACCTGTTTGGCACACGTGAAGATGTGGGCACGGCGGACTTTTCACTTGCCGAAGCTCCTCCCGACCAGAGGGAACGCCAAGTTGATGCCACTAACCCATTCGAAAATGCTGTCACTTCTGCCCGTGGCCGTGTGATAGCAGCCTTTGGCGTTGGTATCATTCCCGGCATGGGCCTTGCCACAGCAGAAGAGGTTGTGGACGCTGATAACCGTTACCAGCAGCGCAGTGGTGATAACCGCAAACCTGCCCCGCAACCCAGCCAGGCGCCACGTGAAGAACCGTCGCAACCTTCCCCTCGTGCCATGCGGCCCCATGAACTGGAAGGCAGGCTCGGCTTTGGCATTCAGACACTCAACGGCGGCAAGCTGCCCGAAGACTGGAAGCGCTACATCGGCCCCGCAACAAAGGCATTCATCGAAGAGACTGGCCATCCTAATGCCGATATAAGCAACTGGTCTACAATTGACATAAGCAAGTTCGTTGTCTGGTGCAGGCAGAAGCACGAACAAGACCCCGAATTCCTGAGCAAGCTGGAGGTTGGCGATGCCGGAACAAGTTGATTTGGATGCCATACTGCAACGTATCAATACAGATTTGCAGCGAAAATATGGCAAGCCACTGCTCCGTAGGGCTTCAGAACATAGCGATATTCACCGCATACCAACAGGTATAATCGGCCTCGACAAAGCCCTGCGGGGCGGCATACCCGTTGGCATACCGGTTATCGTTCAGGGTCGTGAAAGCACCGGCAAAAGCAGCCTGTGTTACCACATTGCGGGCCAGGCTCATGAACATCTCAACAAGCCGGTGCTTCTGGTCTATGCCGAAGGCCCCTTTGACTCTCAGTATGAATGGGCAAGGGATTGTGGCCTGCCGGTAGATGATACACTTGTCTTGGACCGAAGCCTTGCCCTTGAAGATGCCTTGCAGATAGTCCGTGAGCAACTGCAAACGGGTCTTTATAGCTGCATCATCGTGGACAGCCTTGCCAGTCTCCGGCCCAGCCCAGAAGTTCAGAAGAAGCTTGAAGAAGCCCAGTCGCACGGCGTGAAGGCCGTCATCATGAATCGTTTCTTCAACAGCCTCACTTCATTCATGCCCGACGAACCACCGTTGCTGCTTTTCACACAGCACCTTTACGACAATCCAGGTTTTGGTGGCCCGCAGATGACTGGTGGCCGGGGACAGCAATACATCGCAGGCCTCATCATTCGCCTGTCCCGTCTCGAAACACTTACAGTCACCATCGAGCACGGCGGCGTTGAGCATAAGAAGGCTTACGCCATTGCCATCCAGTGGGAGATAATCAAGAGCAAGGTGGCCCCTGCTATCGGCGAACGTGGCCGGTTTGACCTCTACCTCGAAAGCCACGTCTTCCCACGGGGCACGTTCAGCGAACATGTAGAAGCCCTCCGGCGGGCCATCCTTTGCGGCTTGGTAACGCGCCGTGGTTCCTGGTATGAATACAAAGGCGAAAAGTATCAGGGTGAAGCAGCCATCCTGCGCGTCCTCGATGTGCAAGAAGCTTTCGATGCTTATTACGAAGCCCTTGGTAAGGTTATATCTGGTTAGGGAGCTGAGGGATATGCCCACCGGCCAGGATTTTGAAAAAGCGATTGCTGAAGCACTTGGCGCTGCCCGCACTGCCCGCAGCGGTGGTGCCAATATCAAAGGTGATATAGTTTGGGGGCCGTTCCTTATCGAGGCAAAAGCCACAACCAAAGATTCAATTACCGTGAAGCGCAAATGGCTTGAGAAGATTGAAGCTGAAGCCCTTCGCCAAGGCCGTTACCCGGTCTTGGTGATAGGCTTCAAGCCCATGCGCCAAGCATTTGCCGTAATACCATTGCCATTGTTTGAGGTGCTGGCGAGGGAGGCGATGGAGAATGCGGCCAAGTCCAACAGTGACAGCAGCTCTACTGGCAGCCCATGATTATCATCGTGGGCAAATCTCATTGGACGAACTGGACAGGCTGATAAGTGAGCTTGATTATGCCGAGGCTCAGCACGTCAGAGAACTTCTTGCCACATTGCACCGTGACCCGGAGCTGAGGAGGTATTTTTTAGGATGCATGAAACTCCAAAGGACATAGTGCATTTTCTTAAGACGCTAACGCCCCGTGAACCCATCAAATGGCCTGAGGAAGATACCCTCTGGAATGCTTCTACGCTTCACTGGTGCCAGAGGTTACAGATACTGCGGGCTAAGGGTGTCCAGCTTCGCCTTGACCCGAATCTTCAACGCAAATTCTCCCTACGCAAGGCCATACACGAGGCCGTCCAGGAATGGATAACACAAAACATCACACCAGTGGCCGTAGAGAAGTTTTTCATAGACCGCGAGAACCGTATCAGTGGCCGATGCGATGTGCTATTGCCGATGACCAACCCGCCTTATGTCATTGAAATCAAAACCTTCCGTTCCCGCCATGTGATTAATGGCTATCTGAGCGGCAAATATCAGCCATACTGGCTTCGCCAGATGGGTTTCTATTACCAGCAGGCCGCCAAGGAATACGGTGCCCAACTCCGGCCCGTTACACTGCTCATTGATGTTGAAGAAGGCACACCCGAAGTTTTGCCGCATGACCCCAACGAGCTGCCGGACTATAAACCTTTGTGCGATGAACTCAACGCTTGCTGGGATGCCGATATGCTGCCGCCCATGAAGGAAGATTGTGGCGATTGCCCGCTCAAATCCGTCTGCACCGAACCCATCTACTCCATCAGCGAATTTTATGACTACATCAACCGTTTGAGGATTGAAAACCCCGACCAGTGGGAAATGCTAATCGTGAAGGAGGAAGAGCAGGTATGTCTCGACGAAGAGTCGTAGAACTTGAAGGTTTCAAGTCTTTTGTGACGCAAGCCGCAGAAATGTATGGCGGGATGAAGGAGCTTGGCGAGAAGGTGGGCTTGCATTTCACGGGCATATATCGCCGGTTTCGGGCCTTGCCTTGGATTAGATGGGGCAAGGAGGGCGAATTCCTGAAGCGTCTGGCTGAAGTCTTGGTGACGCCTTTTGAACGAGTCCTTTGGCTTGCCGGTTATAATCCCTTTGTCAAGCGAGAGTATGGCCTGACGCCCAAGGCATTGGATGCCCTCTGGGAACTCAATCTCAAGATTGCTGAGGCGGTCAAACAGGGCCGTTTCCGGGCCGAGGACATCACCAAACTGGCCGCCCTGGCCCTAAAAGACATCGAAGAGGAGGCTCAGTCCAATGCAACCCGAGGAGAAGCGGGAACGGACACTGGGAATAGACCCTGGCACGAAAAACTTCGCGGCGATACTGCTGGAAGTGGGACTGAGCAGCGGGAAGAGTGCAGTGCACAAGAAATTGGTGCTGAAAAGGAAACGTGGTGAGGACATACTTACATTTGCCCGACGGGTTGGCAGTGAAATCATAGAGAAGTTCCTTGGGGAGGGCCATGCAGTTGAGCCCGTATCTTTTGTCGTGTTTGAGCGGCAGTTTGACCGTTCACCGGATAAACCTCTCGAAAGATTGTTGCACATAGTTGAGTTTGTCCTTTACGATTATACCTACCGAACCTGCAATGAGTGGTTTGGATACCCAGCTATCTCTTTGGGACTGGAATACTCACCCACGCAGATGAAAAAGTATGTAACTGGCAAGGGCAATGCCGATGAAGCCGAATATTGGCGCAAGATAGAGCGGAAATGTGCTACAGGCCAGTTGCCCTTCGGCGATATAGACAACCAGCATTTGATAGAGGCGGGTATTTATGCTTTGATGGGACTCGACTGGTATCATGTCTACTACCGTGGTGATGAGGCATGGAAGTGTCACGGCAATCGGGAAGGGGCCAAGAAGCCGAAGATACTCTGGAATTTCGACGTAGACTTCTGAGGAAGCTTTGGGCCGTGGGCACGGAAATCTGGGGCAAAGAAGTGGCCAACTATATCTTCCACGCTTACATTGCGATGAACTACGGCAAAACGAGCCTGAAAGAGCTATCAATAGAAGAACTACAAGGAATGCTCGACTGGTTAAAGGAGGAGATTTATGGACAGCGAGAAGATACGGCAGAAGGCCGTCGAGATGCTGGCCCAGCTCCTCAAACGGCCAGCATTTGAGATAGATAGCCTGCAGCCATCTGAACTGCTTGAAATCTACAAAGAAGCAGCATTTACCGCCTATCACGGCCAGCTTGTAGCTATGCTGATTGGTGCCCTGCTGCGTCACAAATTTGGCATTGGCACAACCCGTATCTTCCGTCTACGCAGCCAGGATAAAAACATGCAAATCCTCTGGTCTATTGGCATGTTCCGGCCCCTTACAACCGGCACGAAGTATCTGGGCTGGCTGCTGGATAATGATGCTTTCAACTTTGCTATGGCCCCAGAATGTGTTGTGCGGCTTTTCCGCCTTTACAACCGCGATGAGACACGTGGCCTGATGGAGGGTATCAACCCCAAGCAGCTTGCCAACCTGATGACTCGCCATAACATTGACCCCAAGGGTTTTGTCCGGTTCACTCGCCTTCTACTGGATATGATGCGCCAGTTGCAACCCTGGCCCCAGTATGATACTCTCATCGCCGAGGTATTGAAGATAGCCCTTGGCGAGAAGACCAAAGAAAGGGCCAGGACGATATACGAAATCCTGACGGGTGATACCGATGCCCAAGAAGAAGACACTCAAGGAGAAGCTGAAGAACCTTCTGGAGAACCGTAGCGTGGCCTGTGTGGAGGAAAATGGCCGGTTATACTTCCGCGTGGAGTCCGAGGATGGCGACTTCGTGGTGTTTGTCGAGCAGGACGAATACACCGCTGAGCAATGGGTAATCCGTGTCTTCCCTCTTTTCAGCGTCAAGCTGGATACCTGGGACGAGGCCGAGTTTTTGCATGACATGCTTCAGTGGACTTCTGTCCTCTTGCTATCGCCGATCATCCATCCAATTGAAGGCGGCATGGCGATAGGCTTTCAGCGGGTCTTGGGTGATACAGACCTCTGGGCGCAGGTTGAAGGTTTCATCATTGACGTAGCCGTGGCCCGAAGTAAACTTATGAAGCACGCTATCGAGTGGGATTTTAGCGTGCGATGAAAGATGCTATTGCCAATCATGGATGAATGGGAAGACTTAACGCCGGAGGAACGCCGCCACATAGGCTGGCAACGCTTCATGAAATGCCCCGACGATGTTTATCTCTGCCCCCGATGTATGCCGCCTGGTGCAGTTTATCCTGACGACTTTGATTCATACGACGAATGGCTGCCTGACCCGCATTGCAAATTTTGCTTCGGCTTTGGCGTGGTCAGCGACATCACCGAAATCATTCGCGAGGCTGGGGAAGAAGAGGAAGCCCCTGCCCAGCAACCCGAAGATAACGATGAGGCCGAAGGTTTAGCTTGACGCGCAAGTGGGTATAGTGTCTTATGAGAAAGCCCAAAACAGAAAGGAGTGGCGGCACGGTGCCCGATGTAATCGTCAATGATATCAACATCACGGCGATAGCCTATTCCGATAGGCTTGACCGGAGGCTCAAGGAAAAGTGCTTGAAGCGCCTTTTCGAGGCCTTTAAGGGCAACGAAGACATCGAGTGGTATCGTGAGTTGTATGACTATGCCCGCAGGACCGGTTTGGATGTCACGCTTTCGGCCCTTCACAAGTCACTGGAGGCCGCATTTGAGGCTGATGCCCAGAAGACAACAGACATCCTCCACGAGCTAAACATCTGGCCTGCCCACGCACAGGGGATTTGCGAAGCCTGTGGTGGCCCAGTTGTTGACGAGGGGAACATGTGGATTTGCTGGTGGTGTTCTTGGGCCGAAGCCAAGTATCCTGAATAGCGCGGGGAAAGGAGCTTCTATCATATGTATCTACCTGAGGAACCCAAAGTCAGTGCTGCGCCGGTGATTTTTATCGCCCTGTCGCTTCTTGTTTTCTTGATTGGCACGGCGATATGCTTCTACTATTCCACTTCTGGCTTGCCGGTCAGGCTAATTGTTGCCGTCTTGGGAGGCTTGGCTGCTGACGTAATATTCGGGGCGGCAGTCGCAGTATTCTTGCTGGCAGTTGGCTTGGTAGCCTATGTTCTAACTTACATCAGCGAAAGGATGAACCGGAAGTGATACTTGATGATGCTTGGGGTATTGACGAAGCGGGCCGGGCAGCTATTGCTGGGCCACTTGTAATAGCGGCTTATCACCCATGCGAACATATCGGAGGCGTAAAAGACAGTAAGAAACTTACTGAAAAGCAGCGCGAGGCCTTATATCCGCGATTGCTTGAATCGGGTGTAGCTAAAATCAAAGTCATTCCGGTCCGAAAGATTGACAAATACGGCATAGTCACGGCTGAAATGTGGGAAATTGGTTTTATGTTGGATGAGCAAATATACCACGAGGTGGTGGTAGATGGGCCACGTTACAAAGTCTGGGACGAGATAGAGCAAAATGTTATGGGCGTCCAGTTCCTCGGCGACGACCTACGCTTTGAAGTTGATGCCGATGACAAGTATTATTCCGTGGCCGCCGCCAGTATCATCGCCAAAGTCTTCCGTGACCACCTGATGAAGCTCTGGCATGAAATCTATCCTGAATACAATTGGGCCAGCAACAAAGGCTACCCGACGCCCGAACATTGCTGTGCTGTGCGTGAACATGGCCTTACGCCACTGCACCGGAAGACATTTGTTGAGCGGATTGTTTCAGGAAGGGGGTGACTATTGATGGCAAGTTCGTCTTCAGTGCCAACAACGTTCATTGTTTGCTTCTTGGTGGCTATTGTTACAACTATCCTAATAGGACTTGGATGTGCCAAGCAGGTGCCTTGCGAGGTCAAAGCAGGCCAGGCGGGTTGTTTCCGGCACAGTCAAGCTGGAGCCGCCGGTAATAGTTGAAACGGACGAAGTTTTCTATGAATATCCCGACAGAGAATATTAACCGAGTAATTATCTACGTCGGGCCTAGCAAACCCGAATGTAGCCCAGACGAGTCTCAGCTTAAAGGGGAAAACACCACAAAGGGGGCGTGCCGAGAATGAATTGTCTATCCAGTAAATTGAAGCAAGTATTGGATGCTATGCAGCAGATGGAACAGGATTTTGGGCATATAGAGACCGGTATAAACAGTCTCCGCGAGAGCACGACATTTATCAAGCGTCGATTAAATGAATTGGTTTGGGCTCTGTGGGAAGGGACAGCAGAAGCGCGGTTCATGGATGATTTGATAGATGCTCTGCATGTCTGTGCTAGCGTAAGCAAAACAATCGAATCTCTGGCCAAGTCAATTAGAGGTTCCAGCGACAAAAGTTTAGAAATCATTGAAGAAGTGTGTGAAATCCTGAAGGAGAATGCCAGATGATTCGTGTCACCGAGAACCTTTACTGGGGTGCCATAGCGCCGCGCGAGGAAGGGTTGGCCATCGAGCCCAAGCAACTGGACCTGCTTATTTACTGCGGCGACTGTGAGGAATTTGCCCAATACGCTTCCGAGGAGCTTCGGGATGAGATAGACCGTTGGAATGTGCCGGTGATATGCCTTGGCTGGCATGATAATCCCGGAATGCCACCAACACGCAAGTCGATAACTTTCCTCGTTGATACCGTGAACATGATGCTACGTGCTGGCCGGTCGGTATGTATCGCCTGTGCCTTGGGCATTAACCGTTCTTTCTTTGCTTTGATGTGCTGTCTGGCCCGCACTGAACCTGAGTTTGAGGCCAGAATATCTGCCCTGAGCCGTTTGCGAGGTATTAATTACGAAGATTGGTTTCACCGCTATGCCATCTGGCGCACAGTTTGGGAGACGAGCAAAGACAAAGCGAGAGATATCTCTGATGTGAAAAAGGGCCGGATGCAGGCCCCTCAAAGCTCACAAAAGGAGAGATTAAAATGAAACCAACACAGAAGCCCTATGAATTCCTCGCCGAGAAGCTTCAATGGTATAAGATGAAGGCCAAAGAGTTGAGAATGGCCGTCTCTAGGCTAAAGGAAGGGGTAGAGAATCCACTGCTGTTAGCAGGCCTGGAAGTGCTGGATAAACTCGCCCGTGATGTGCTCTCTTGGTGCGAATACCGTGACTATCCACCATCCCTTAGGAGTGCGAATATTGCTCGATAATGCAGGATACGGTTGGGACCCGCCCTATTATGATACCTACGACGAGGCCCGTGATGACGGTAGTTGGAGTGAGACCGTTTAAGCTATTTGAGGACGCTGTTAAGATATGGGCCGAGCAATCGCGAGAATGTTAATGAGGGAGGCGACGAGTATGTCCTCACTTGTTGCAGATTGGTGGTGTGTTTGCCTAAAGGAACAATATGGTAGTGTGTCGTTCAGACCAGAGGGTGACGAAGTGCTTTTAAACCTGTGTCCTTCCACACCCGATTGGCATGACATCGTGCTAAGCATAAGCAGAAAAGACTGGATGCTAGAGTTGACACATAAGGTAGAAGCCGACTCGCCAAGTATTCTGCCTTGGGAAGTTCGGATTGATGCTGGGGCCAACGTTCGAGTCTGTGCCTATCGGCCTATTACCGGTTTGTGCTGTGGTTTGGCAGTACGACAAGTCAGCGAGGAGTTGTGTACTGCTGCTATTGGTGTTTCTCCTCCACTACAGGCGATTGTTGTTGCGGTACATCGCCAAGACGGCCTTATCTTGCTTGAGCATCCGATTAATATTGATGATGTATTCGTTCTTGCGAGTTACTTAGACGAAATAGCAAAGCGCTATCGAGCATACGGATTTACAATTGAGAAAAGCTAAGTGGTCAACGGTGAGGTGCGATGCCGAAGGCGACGATAACGGTTATGCGCGTGGGGCACAGGGATAGCGACGCGGGCAAGCGGGCGCCAAGCGAGCTGCTGATAGTGACGCCCCAGGGGATAGGGGATGCGCTGATAGCGGCGACTGTGGGGTATCACTGCGAGGCTGCGGGCATAGCGACGGCGATACGGCGGGAGATACGGGGCGAAGCGGCGGTGCGCGGATGGAGCGTATCGGATTTTGATGTTAGTGAGCTGGAGTTGTTACCGTTGCTATCGGGGAGCGGGCGTGGTGAGGTGTTTCGGTTGGCGGGGCGCAGGAGCTTTGCGTGGCATGATGCGAGCGGCGGGGCGATGCTGGATAGGCTGCTCGCGGAGATTGGGTTGGAGCGGCAGGCGGCGCCTGCAACGGCGATGATAGGGGCGGATATCGAGCGGATGGAGATTGGCGGAGGCCACGGGATAATAGCGCCGTGGAAGCACAGCGCGCCAGAATACAGTATGAGCAAGGAGCAAGTAGCGGCTGCGGCTGCGGAGATGCGGGCGGCAGGCTTGATACCGGTGGTAGTGCACAGCGAGCGCGTAGACTTGGGTGGAGTAGATGCGGTGAATTGGACGGGGCAAACGCGGACGGTGCGAGAACTGCTACCGTTGCTCGCTGCGGCGCGGGTTGTTGTGACGGCGGATAATGGCATTTTGCACGCGGCGCAGGCGATGCAGGTGCCGACGGTTGCTGTGGCGAGCAGGCGCACGATAGCGCCGGAGGCGTTTAGGGATTACGCGCCGATACTGTGGTGCATGGCGCGGGGCGAAACGCGAGCGGTGCGCGAGCGCACGATAATGCTCGCAGTGCGAGCGATGCTGAAGGCAAGCGAGGCGAGGTGGTGTATAGCGGGGCCGGAGCGCTATCTGTGTGGTGTGGAGCAGGCGGGGCGGCGGGTAGCGCGGGCGGCAGGGGTGTTTTACGCGAGGATGGACGCGGACGCGATTGCAGAAGCGGATGCGGTGATCGTCGAATATCATCCGTATTATCACGATGATTGGGCGGCTGTGTTTGAGGAGCTGCGTGCTCGCGGTTGGCAGGGGGAGATAATTTGGAGCGTGCACAAGGCGGCGGACTTGACGCGCGAGGGGCGGCAGGCGGAGATAGCGGAATTGGAGGTTGTTGGCGAGCATGGCGGATAAGGAACGCGCGCTGGTATTGATGGAGCATTGCGATGATGCGGGCGGAACGCAGGCGCTGCTCACGGGGGTTGACTACTTTTTGCGAGGGCGATGGAGCGAGCAGGAGCTGCAGCGGGCTTTGCAGCAGGCGGATATATTCGTGTATGCGGATGATGTGGACGAACCCGACCAATCGGCTGCGGCGGCGGATGTGTTGGGGTTCGGGCGCCCCGTGGTAGTATCGGGCTGCAGGAAACATGCGGATGTGTTGCCGTGGTGCGTGCAAGCGAAGGGGGCGCAGGAGATAGCTGAGCGAGTATTGTGGCTGCTGAGCAATGCTGCTGCATACCAGCGGGCGGGGCTACGGGCGCTGCAGGGAGCGAGCTTTCGGCGGCAACGGGTGCTCGCGCGGCAGTATCGGGCGGCGGTTGTCCATGTTTTGGCGAGGCGATACTTGCGGGATTATCGTGGCGCAGGGGGGAATACTGGCCCTAAGCGAGCGGTCGAACATGAACGCGATGGATGAAGCCAGCTACGAAAGTGGAGAGAATGTGGCCGAAGGCTTGCACTGGTACGTGCATGGTTATGGGCAGAGGCGATGTTGTTGCCGATAGCGCCGCGAGGCCACAACATGGTTTGGGAGACGAACAGAGATTGAATAAAATAGGAGGGGAAACGAAAATGCAGCAGCCATTTGTACCGGAGATAGGGCAATTGCTCTTCGCGGGCAATAGAATCGGTCCATGCGAAGTCCCAGATTTTGTCAAGTCGGGGCTATACCAGATCTCGTCGGCTTTAATAGCTCGCTTCAGTGAGAATCCTCAAGATGAAATGCCAGCTTATGGTTGGCCGTTTATGAACAACACCTTCATGATGCGCAATTATTGCTGGTGCGAGCGGGGCGACTGCCCTTGGTGTTCAGGTGGCAAGTGCACATGTCCACCATCGGCATTCATTGTCGAAAAAAACGGAGTCCGCAAAACGGCTGAAGAGGTTGAGAAAGAAATCCTAGCTCAAATCGGCGAGGAACCCCCTCTGTTCTTGGAGAAGAATCCTGAGACGCCAGAACCGGGTATGCGTGTTTTCGAAGTTGCGCCGAATCCTGAGTATGATAGGTGGCGGCGGGAATACGAACGTCTTATAGAAGGTTGGCAAGTAGTTGAGCATCACCCTGTTTGTCCGTCTTGCAGGCCGCCGCGCTGGTGGGCTGATGTTGGGGCGGTTGGCTGCGCTGCCCCAAACTTCTGGTATAAACCTACAGATCTGAAGATATGGTGGTATAAATACATCGGACGAAGCATGAGCAGCAATCGTGGGATAACAAGCGACGAATGGCAACAAGTCGTGTTGCATGTTTTGCGTTCGCTGGAAGACGACCCTGTTGACCAATTGGAGCCGCTATTGCGCAAGCTGTACGAAGCCGATTGATAATATCATGCAATCAGTGGGGGTAGGGTTTTTATGCTTTCGTCCACTTCGCTGGCGAGCACCGTCAAAAAACTTGCTCATAAAGCTATTCGATGAGTGGACTTTAGTCTGGGCAACAGAAGACAATCAAGTAGAGGTGCATTTGCCCTTTATTGACGTGCACCGCGATGAGTTGACATTGTATGTTCGGCAAGCGGCCAATGGCGAATACATAGTCACCGACGGCGGCTTGATTGTTAGCAACTTGGAATTCGACGGCCTGCAAGTGGCCGAGGGCACCAGACTTCATCGTGTCGTCATATCTCTGCTTGAAGGCACGTCCTTGAACCTTAAAGGTGGCGAGATATATGGCTCTGGGCCGCTGCACAAGCTGCCGAGCATAATCTGGGAACTTGTTCGTGTCTTCATGTATGTCCAAGGTGCACGGGCTATGTATGAAATCGTGCGGAGAAAAGGAGGAGACAAGCATGGCAACTGAAGATATGAAGGCCTTCTACAGAAACAATCCATTCTGCTGGACAACCTTCGAGGATGTGGAGGACGAATACTGGCGTTTGTTTGAGTCTCACGACCGCGATGAAGACAGGCTTGTCCGTGTGGCCGAGATTTTGCGGAAGGCGCTAATCACGGCTGCTAAGCGTCTGTGGGGGCCGACGTTTTCTGGCTATGTGATACTCATTCGAGGCCGCAGGGCAATATATATCCTGCAATACAACGCTGGGTCTCCTACGGGCTGGGAAGTACTCGGCCATGTCCGAAGGCCTTTTGATTTCCCGGATAATCTGAAATACTGGTGGCAGACGGATTGGCAATACGGTTGGTGGGACGAGAAGAACCCGTGGGCCGGGCCAGATTATGGGCCTGTGGGTGTTGATATTGTTGAGGTACAAAAGCGCTTGCGTGATGCCTGAGGCTGTCTAGAAGTGGTGGTATCACAAGGGCAATGTCAGTGAGGACAGGGACAATACACAGTTGCCGATTTGAGGGGACTTAACTGGCAGTCTGTCTATTGACAGGCAATGCCAAACGTGATAATATATTACCGCCATGAAGCTAAGTGATTGGGCCAAGCAGCAAGGCATCAGTTATCGCACGGCATGGAGATGGTTTAGGCAAGGACGCTTGCCGTGTAGGGCTGAGCAGATGCCTTCGGGGACCATATTGGTCTATCCCGATGAGGAAACACAAACAGATGAAGCTGTAGTGATTTATGCTCGTGTTTCGTCCAGCAACCAGCGTGGAGACTTGCAGCGGCAGGTTGAACGGCTTGTGACTTACGCCAATGCTCGCGGCTGGAGAATTGCGGATATTGTCACAGAGATAGGTTCGGGCCTCAACGGTCGCCGGAAGAAGCTGTTGAAGCTGTTGGCCGACCCCAATGTTCGCCATATCCTCGTAGAACACCGAGACCGCTTGGCCCGTTTCGGTGTTGAGTTTATAGAGGCAGCGTTGTCTGCCAGTGGCCGCAAGCTTACGGTGGTAGATGAAACAGAATTCAAAGACGACTTATGGCAGGACTTTGTGGATTTGGTTACCAGCATGGCGGTCCGCATATATGGCCGTCGAGGCGCACGAAACCGTGCGCAACGTGCTTTAGAGGCCCTGAGGCACGGCGATGACAATCTTAAGGAGTAGCAAGCTTAGCTTCAAAGAAGCAACGGAAGCCAAGCTGGCTATCCTGCAGAAGATAGCTGAAGATTACCGTCGTGCCGTTAACTGGTTCATAGACTGGTATTGGCAACACGGCCTCCGCCGCTTTCCTGAAACCGAAGTAGTCAATGCCTGTCCTGTGGATTGGTTCACTCATCGCATGAAGAAGGTGGCTGCACAGCAGGCCCTTGGTATAGTCCGCGTTGCCTGCAAGCGAGGCCGGAAAACAAAGCCTGAATATAAGCAGCTTAAGATACAAGCTCAATGCACCATTGCGCGGTTGCGGCAACCCAAAGAGGCCGAGAGCTTTGATTACTGGCTTGAGCTGCGGTGCATAGGCAACAAATTACGCTTGGACTTGCCCCTGAAAGCCAACAAACATTTCAACCGCTTCGTAGCTGAAGGCTGGAAACAGCATAGTGGACTGCTTATTGATGTAAAGCGACGCACTGTGACGGTAGTATTCGAGAAGGATGAGAAACCTGCAGATGATACGTCACACCCCGTTGCTGTAGACATCGGGGCAAGTTCATGTCTATTTGCCTGTGCCGACTTTGCCCACGCTGGCTGTCTTGGTCTGCAGATTGGCGACCTTCTACAAAAGGTTGCGCGGAAACAACATGGCTCCAAGCGCCAGAAGAAAGCTCGACGCCGGTTGAGGCATTACATTGATGAACAAGTCAAGAACCTGCTCAAAGCTTTTCAACCTAGCTGCGTCGTGGCCGAAAGATTGCATAACGTGCTGCAGCGAACCAAACAAGACCGTAAGCTAAATAAAGCAGTTCGCTGCCTCCTCGGTGGTTGGTGCTACCGTTACGCGCTGGAGCGGTTGCGCATGACATGCGAAGTCAACCGTGTTGGCTTCCATGTCGTGCCGCCGCAGTATACCAGCCAGCGGTGCCCAGCCTGCGGCCACATCGAGGAGTCGAACCGCCGAGGCAGGATGTTTCGCTGTCGGCAATGTGGGTATATTGACCATGCCGACTTAGTGGCCGCCAGAAACATCCTGTGGCGGTTCACTGAGGAGATTACCGTCCCTCAGGCGGCGGAAGCCGGTTGACAATGTTTGACCACGTAACCGGCAACGGTCAGATGAGCTTGCCATACGAAAGGAGGCTAATGAAATGCAAGACTATGTATTTGTGGAATGGCATGGTAGGTTGAGGGCGTTGCTCAGAGTCTTGGCTTCAGTAGAACAAGACTTGAAGGATGTGGTGCGTCAAGCGGTAAGCTATGGCGTCGCCCCAGCCCATCAAATCCGCCGTATTGACCGTGCATTCTGGGAGATTACTGATGCTGTGTTTGAGGTCCTGGAAAACATCGCAGACCGGATTGATGGCCTCGATTTGGAGACGACCATGCAGGCCCTTGAGGCCGAGATTAAAGCCAAAGGCGTAAGCCCGAAACAAATACAGCAGGCCGCGGAAGAAGTTCGGCGCGAGGCTTACGAAGAGAAGTACGGGGAGGGGGAGGCCGGACGTGAATGAAGTCTGGTTTGTTGACCGTGACGGCACGATAATGAAGGATGTCGGGTATTGCAATGACCCTCTCAAGGTTGAGTTAATCTCATATAGAGCGGAAGGCATAATAGAAGCTTTAGAGAAGGGTATCAAAATTGCCATAGTGAGTAACCAGAGTGGCGTGGCCCGTCGAAAGATAACACCTAAACAACTGGCATCAGTTACTCACGAGGTTGCAATGCAAATTGCGAAGTCTTGCTCCTTGTTATTGCTTCCGGATTACACTCCGCCGTTGTGGGCGACGTGGACGTGCGAACAAGCTGCTCGATGGCCCTACCCGCTCTTGCTGCCGGTCAAATTGACGCTTTCTCAAACACGCAAGGCTGAATTATTATTTGTCTACTGCCCCCATCATCCCGACCAAATGTGCGCCTGCCGCAAGCCCCAGATAGGCATGGCTATAATGGCCCTATGCTATTGGCACGGCGAAAACTGGCATGAAACGATGCAGGAACTCTCAATGGGCCGTGTGCCGGAGTGGTTGAGGGACATGAGGGCCCAAGTTTTCGGGGACAAGGAGAGCGATAGAGAGTTTGCTGAGGCCCTGCCATTTGAGACTGGATTCTGGCCGCCCGAACGATTTTACGAAGTTGCTTGTTTCGCTAGCTGTGCTGATTAGTTGAATTAATAAGTGCGATGATTGTTAGAAATTTGGCTAGAAACTTGTCATCAACGTTTCACGTGAAACAAATTTGGGATGCCGTATCTTAGATACATAGCGACTCGTGTGGGATTCGTTCTTCGTGGGCGTAAGTATGGAAGATAGACGAAGAAGCATTTGCTGTGACATTAGAGAGAGTATCGAAGGAGGTTAACCGTTTATTTCCATGAAACGTCGCACAATCGGGAATCATACATTCATATGCGCTGATGCCTGCGAGGCCCTTCGCACGTTGTCCGCTAACAGCGTCCATTGCATAGTAACATCGCCCCCATACCTGTGGGCAAGGCGCTATTCGGGCCAGCAGGCTCAAATTTGGGGCGGTGACCCTAAGTGTAAGCACGAGTGGGAGGACGGCAGTTGGCGTCGTAGAAGCAGTGACTCTGGTGACCTCATCGGAAACAAGCAACGAATCCTGGTTCCTTGGGCCGGCGATGTACCGATCCAGTATCGCGTGTGCCGCAAGTGCGGTGCCTGGCATGGCGAACTAGGGCTTGAACCGGACCCCAAGCTTTATGTGGAGCATATCGTTGAGGTAATGCGAGAATGTAAGCGTGTGCTGCGGGATAACGGGATTTTGTGGTTGAATTTGGGTGATACATATGCAAATGCCGGAGGTAAAGGCTTGAAACGCACAGACCTGATAGGCATGCCTTGGCGGGTTGCATTTGCGTTACAGGAAGACGGATGGTACTTACGGCAGTGTGTCATCTGGGCGAAAGGACATTCGTGTCAGCGGCAGCTCGAAGACATCGTGGCCGAAGCGGCCAAGGCTGCAGGCATAGAGGAAGAGAAAATTCTGGTTCTGCTTGAGAATCTTCAACCTTATGTGGGCAATGCCATGCCTGAAAGTGTCAAGTCACGGCCTACTACAACGCACGAGTACATTTTTATGCTTACGAAGAGGCCTAGTGGTGATTACTATTATGACTACTGGGCCAGCAAGGAGAAAGGCCGCCGGAGTTTGCGAAGCGTGTGGGCTATACCACCGAGGCCGTTCAGCGGCACCCATTTCGCAGTCATGCCCATCGAGCTGGCCGAATTGTGCATTAGGCTCAGCACCAGCGAACATGGTTGCTGTGCGAAATGTGGTACACCTTACCAGCGCATCGTCGAGGCCATCGGGCCAGATGAAGAATGGAAACGGGCTTGTGGAGCGGACAAGTGTGGTGAATATAAAGGCAAGGCCCAAAAAGACTATGCTGCTGCCGGAGCTGAAGACGCCAGTGAAGTGAAGGCAAGGATTTTGCGAGGTATGCAAAAACGAGTTACTGTCGGTTGGGAGAAAACCTGCAATTGCGATACGGATGAAGTTATGCCTTGTGTTGTCCTCGACCCATTCGGCGGAAGCGGGACAACATCTGTAGCTGCCATGCGGCTTGGGCGAGCCAGCATTTACATTGATGTAAGCGAAGAATACTGGCAAATGGCTATAGAGCGGCTGCAATGGGAGCAGCCGAGGTTGCTATGAAATGCGCCGTTTTAGGTTGTGAAGAAGAAGCCGGAATCTGGCTTGTTACATCTAACGAGCAGGTAACCCGGCTGTGCCGGAAGCATTTCGAGGAATACTGGCAGGCCGGAGGGGAGTTGCATGGTGTAGAATACAAAGTCCGGCAGGGTGGCCGGAGCGAATCTATGGGCTGGTCACATCGCACAGGCACCATCCAAAGCAAATTTGTCAACGAACAACGCCGGTGGTTGCAATGGCTCGAAGAAAACCAGCCTACGAGGTCATCAAAGAATTCGGGGAAGCCTGGCTTGTGAGAAGATTGGGGGCTGATGGACGGCCCTCAAAGCAGCGGCCATTCTGGGCATGTGGCCGCTGCTTTGATTTGTATCAGGGAGGAGGCATTATCCTCGATGCCGGATATTGCTCAAACTGCGGCTTCCGACCGGCTCCGGACACTGAAGCAGAGGATACTGAACTGGGCGAATGAAATTGTTGACCCCCAGCTTAAAGATTTCGTATTCCATTGTCTGCGCCATGCCCCTCCGGCCTTCTGGGAAATGCCCGCTTCCGCTACCGGCAGGCACCATCCGTCCGACGAAAGAGGCCCCGGTGGCCTGCTGATACACATCCTTCGCCTTCTCAGTGTGACAGATGACGCCATGCAATGGCTGAAGGCTGCCGGATATTCCGAACGCAAATGGCGGGATTGGTGGATAGCAACCTCGATTCTTCACGACTTGCTCAGGGCCACGGAAAGATACAAGAAGCGCCACGGCCCGGAAATGGCAAAACGCATAGAAGCACGCCTCGACAGCCGTTACAGGCAACTTGCCGATGCCATCCGTAGGCATGAAGGTCCCTGGTCTGATGGCGGCCCCTCTACACGCAACTGGTTTGGCCTTCTCTTCCATATGGCAGACTTCTGGTTAACGCGAGAAAAGGTAAAGACCGACATCGAGGAAAAATAAAAGCCCCACCCTTCGGGTGGGGCTTGAGCTTGAGAGGATGCCGCCTCGGTGCCTGTCCTCCGCGTTAGCCAGGCCTCGCTCGGGCTTTGACCGACGCCATCCTCCAGACGAGGTTGGGATGGGCTGCGATAACGCAGCCCCGGTGGACTCGCTAACGCGAGTGACCACCGAAATATTCCAGCGGGCAGGCCTATGACGCGAGACGGGAAGGGGGCAGGCATAAAGCCTGTGCGAGGGGACACACGCGGGCGGCGGTGCCTGCTGCCACTAGTATATTGACTGGCTAGCGATCGGGCGCTTGGCCACGCGTCTCACGGATTGGCCGAGCATCGCCCAAGAAGCTATTGAAGCTGGGCTTTAACTCCCTTTGCATTTGTCGCCAAAGGCCTGCCCGCCTTTACTCGCTGTCAGAGTTCGCACGAACAGTATACCCACAATGCTACTCATTCAAACCTGTCGCATTGATACTTGCTGGCCCAAGGCTGTATACGTGCGCCATCTTTCTTCGCTGTGCTTTTCAAGGACGCCATCGTCCTCGTCCCAGAAATCTATAACTTGGGCAAAGGGCTTGCCGGGGGCTATGCGAAGGCTTCGGCCAAGGCGTTGCTGTTGACGGCCATGAGCCTTGCCCCCAGCGGCCATAATCAGCACGTCAATCGTCGGCACGTTGAACCCCAAGTCCACCACTGGCGTGCCAATCAGGATTTTGTTGGTGGCAATGAATTCGTCTTTGATTTCTTGGGCCTTCTGGGCGGACATGCCGCCGTGCAAGAAGAGACAATTTTCACGTCCCAGATATTCATCCATCAGCAGGTTGGCATGTTCTTCCCAATTGACGATGATAAGCACCTTCCGGCCTTTGCTTTGGTGGTAGAGGGCTTCGGTTGCAATGTGGAGGTTTCTTTCTGTGTTGTAGGCGATGCCATACCGATACTTCTCAGCCCAAGAACCTGCTACGGGCAGGCACCGGACTGGTATGAATTCCACACGGGCTTCGGATAAATAACCTTCGTCCTGGAGTTCACGTGTGGGCTTTCGGGCCAGGATAGGGCCGGTTACAGCATGTAGCTTCATCGTTTCCCCATAGCCTTCTTCGCGGCTGGCCGTGGCCGTTTGGCCGAATCGATAGTAAGCGTCTACAGTCATCAGGTAATCAAACCACGTATCGGCAGCGGATTTGTGATGTTCGTCCACGATAATCAAGTCCACTTCGCGGGCCAGTTTGCCTCCACGTGCAGGGTCTCTGGCCCATCCTTCGTCAAAGATGGCAAGTGTTACCCAGTCTGGCTCGAATTTGCCTTTCGCGATAATGCCCAGTGGCACGTCGGGGCAGTATTCGGGCCAGCGGGATTTGAATTCATTGAAAATCGGTGTTGTGGGAACGATTATCAGGGTTCGCAGCCCCAAACGAGCAATAATCTCGATGGCAATTTCCGTCTTGCCGCCGCCTGTTGCCACTTCAATAATGCCCCGCTCAGCTTCAATGGCAGCCTGCACGATTTCTTCTTGGTAATCGCGTAGCCTGATAGTCGTCCGCCAGGGGCGAGCTTCGCCAGGTTTGCGTCTTTCATCTACGATTTCAGCGCCTTGGGTAAGATGGGAGATATAAAAGAGCAGCCCTGTGGGCACAGCCTTCCGCCGCCGGTCGAGAAAATGTATCCGGTGATCCCACTGGCAACGCCAGCAGTCTGGAAACAGGCTGGCCGCTTCTTCATGGCTGAATTTCTTGCGTCGTTTGACTTTCTGAATGAGCCTCTGGCATTGCCGTCGCAACCACCGAACGCTATCATAGCGGGCTTCAAGGCCGGGCCGTCCGGCCAGTCGGGCTTCTTCATCCATTAGTTCTTGCAAATGCTTCTCAAGGTGCCGTGCCAGAATCCACTTCGCATTAGGAATTTCAAAAGACAGACATTCATCAATGGCTCTGAGTTCTTCGTCAGTGGCTTCCTCAATTTGCGTCCAAGTGTTGGATATCCTCAGCCTCAAGCTCTTTCACCTCCTCGATGGCTTGAGTGGCTGCTGCGAGTAACCTCGATAGGTCGTAGCACAGATTGGGGTCTGTCACGAAGCGAATTATTGTGTTATTAAGCTTGGCAAAAACTTCGTCTCTCTCATCGGGCAATGTATCAAGCGTAATGTGATAATAGACGATTACTGGTGCGAGCATATATTGGCTCAGGCCAAGTCTTTGGGGTAGCGATTCGGTTATTTCATTCGATGGGGCGAAGGAAAATATCTCGCGCCAAAGGCCTTCTTCTATGATGAAGTCCTCGCACAGTCGCTGGATAGCCTCCCATGCCTGAGGGGAGATTGTTGGTGGTTCGCCACGTCTGGCCGTGTATAATACTCCTGCAAACCCAGCTATTGCATTTGTAAAGGCATCTTTCAGGCACTGGGTGATTGTTTTTGACATTTCTGCCACCTCCTCGCAATGGCCTCAGCTATATCCGAGGCATGTAGGCCTTTGAATGGTCCGATGAAGTCTATCTGGCAGCCAATCAGTTCACAGAAGGCCTTCTCAGGCAATGGTTTGCCCCGCCAGTCACCACCCTTAATCCAGACATCGGGCAGTACCTTCATCAACGCTCCCGTGGCATCAGGCGTATCAAAAACAATCACTCGGTCAACGTATCTTATGCTTTCAAGGATTTCTGCCCGTAGGGAAGCAGGCAGAACGGAATACCACTTCAACTCTCCTGCCCGCTTGTCCCCATTGGTACCCACAACCAGTTCCCATTCTGGCCGTGGATATTTCCGGCGCACAGCTTCAAGCAACCGCACATGGTTCGGGGTCAAAAGCGCGAAGACGCCAGTAACCAACACACATTTGGTTGGCGGTCCTTCATGCTGCCGCTTCTCACGAGCAATTCTGACCCGATTTCGCCAGTATTCCTCAAACCCGATTTCCTCGACTTCTAGGACGCGCTTGACACCTGGCAAATGCTCAAGGGCAGCTTGCCAGACTTCTGCTGGCGGTTTGGTGGTCCGCCAGTAATAGTTTGCCACGCTAAATTTGCCTGCTCCTTGGTGGCCGACTCTGGCTTTTATGCGGTAGTAGCGATATGCAGCATTACGCATCCAACCACCCCCTGCGTTGAGCAAGAGCCCTTTCGAGGCGGTCGCGGGTTTGTGGGCTGTCTACAGGATTTCGCCAAATCCAATGCCTGAAGTCATTGATTGTATCAAACAATTCGACTCCGGCTTGGGGGAGTTCGCGCACCGCATATTCATACCACCTTTGCCGCGCTACAGCAGTGGGCAAGGCGTTGATATAAATCGTCAGCATAACACTTAGCGGCCTCAGTATAACTTCACAACCCCTAGCGGCTTGCTGGAAAACTGTCCGAAGGTGGCTTTTAACTGCCATTTCTGCAAGGTCTTCAGCCTCGGTATCCCAAAGCAGTGGTATACCGTCTACTTTCGCATTATCGGTAATTTCCTGCAGCCAATCGCCGCACCATCCGAGAATGGAATCATTATATTCTGGGAAACATACCTTCTTCGCCATCGTCGTGACCTCCTTCCGAGATTAGTGTAACCTGCTAATGCCCCAGCCAAACATAAAGCAACAGCCGGACAAACGGCGCAGCCGCCGAAGCTATTGCCACGAAGACATACCAGCGAAAGGCGTTGATAAGGTCCTGTTCGTAGACTCGCCGGATGTAAACCGGGGCCACGCTAAGCCCAATGCGAGCGTACCAAACTTTTCGGGCCTGTTGAGCGGCCCATCCGGCAAGCAAGAAGCAGCCAAAAGCAGCCAGCAACTGGGCGATTCCCATCTGCTACTCCTCCCTTCGGGCTTTATTTATTGAAGGCCACCAGGGAAGCTGAGGATGGCGGCCTTCGGCCTTCGCCGAGATGAATTCCTCGGCTATCCACTGCCAGTCCACGCGGCCAAAGGCTGCGTCAACTAATCTCTCAACATACCCACCGACAGAATTGACGCCGTCAAGGAATTCATCGGCGGCAAAAGCATTGAGTTCATCAATCAGCCAATCCACTTTTTGCTCATACGACAGGTTCTCGGCCTGCATGACCACATCCACCAGTTCTTCTACCTCGTCCTGCCGGTCAACCAAGAATTCAAACATCACAATGGTCTCTTCATTCAACATTTTCATCACTCCTTTCGAGCACGGGCTGTAGCTTTTCTTTGAGTTCATCGGTTAGCGGGAGGGTGAAAGTCACCGTCCGGCGATGGTGTTTTAAGTAGCATTGGGTTGCGAAGCCATACCGGTGACTGAAACCCCAGTCGGCACAATAGATCTTGACCTCCTTACCGATTGAGGTTTCTTTTGTACAGGCCGCAATCACCATTAAGGTTTCGGTTACAGTCTCTGTCAAGGGCATATCGCCAAGGTATCGTCGCAATGTGATTTGGGCGAAAGGGCCAAGAAGAACTCGGATGGCCTCTTCCTTCCACCTATACGGCGAGTGTGACAGTTCTCCATTTTCAACGGTCATGGGCATCAGCAAGATTTCATGAACAGAACCATCGGGCGATTCTTCCTCAGGCACGATATACAACGGATCGAGATGGGCTTCAGCGCTGAGCTTCACCAAGAAGCCGCCAGCGTGCGAGTCTGCCATGGATTCCGCTGCTGCAAGCAGCCTTTCTCGGTTAACAGCAAATACACGCGGATAGCCTTCAATGCCGGACAGCTCAACATGGGTCAAGACCGGGCATTCGTAATCGCCGCTAATCAAGCGACAGCCGTATTGCGTATAGTCACGGTGGTCGATCTTGTAGGGGTCAAAGACCACGCGGCCAGCAGACTTCTGAGCGTATGGCTTGATGTCCTTGAGGGCTTGAATCAGTTTCTGCCTCCGGAAAGCGAGAGTAGCGATGTATTCACGGTTCCGGGCCGGTTCAAGGATGTGGTCAAACCTGGGATATTTCCCTGCAGGGGTAGGCGTGATAATCGCTATTTCACCTGCCCAAGTTGCCACTGCCAAGCACAGAAATTGCGCATCGTTATATTCTTTGATACCGATGAGTTCGTCTTCATAGCGCTTCGCAAATACTGCTTTGGCTTCCTCGCTGGCCTCAAATTGCCCAATGCGGACGATTATCGGGCTTTCCCTGCGCAGATCGGCGAGCAGCTTGGCGATATGGGCCGGAATCAAGAACTCGAAGGGCTTGCAGTCTTCAACCTTCTTGCGCCAGACATGCAACTGGTAAGAGTCCGTAGCAGCCACTCTGACCTCTTGGCCGTCGCAACATATTTGGACGCACATCAGCACCGGGCGAGTTGTATCGTCCCCCACTGCTCGCCAAGTAAATGCCCACGCATCCCCATAAACCGGCAACTCGATCAGTTGCTTAGCGATGGACATATCAAGTATCTGTTTCCTCAGATTCCGGGCCAGTTCGGGTTCTTCAGCGTTCCCGACGCGCTTGGCCGTGTTGCGGGCGATTTGATAGCGACCGTCCATGCTATCGTGCGAGTAGCACACCGCGATAGCCATGCCGGGGCGCTTGAAGAAAGTCCAGACCAGATACTGCTTCTCCCCAGCTTCCGGCAACGGTATGGCGTTGAAGTCCTTGGCCTTGAGCGCCTTAGCAAGGTTGATTGCTGTCCTCATCCTGCTTCACCTCCTCGCCGATGATAACGGCGATAGTAAGGTCTTCGCTGCGTATCCGAGCTGCTTTGCTCACTTGCCTAATGGCCTGGTCGGCGTTAGCGGCCCTAGTAAGCCAAACTTCATCGTCAACATAAAATACTGGGAAATCGAAAAACATTTCTCCTACGTCCTTTACCGTGCCACAACTCTCTCGCCGCCTTACGACGTAAATAGCCATTGCTATCCCTCCTTCTTGAGGTTTATCCCAACACTGAGGGCGGATGTCCCGCCACCCAGTTGGCTGCTATGGTCAATGCCCGCCGTATATCAGAAACACAAAACCTCGCAGACATGTAATGCAAAGGAGCGTTGATTGACACATGCGGCGAGCGCCATTCTGTTATGGCGGCTACGTGGCATTTGCCGTCCCACAAGTAAACCAGCGCTTCGCGCCCCATGACGCTTCTGCCCAGTGTAATCCCCAACCCCTGCCGCAGACGCTTGAGCGCTTTCGCCAAGCCTTGCCCTTGCTCCACGATATACCCACTATTGGGGTCCCAAGCAGCCCATCGAAAGCATTTGCCAATCTCAGACCGAATAACAGGCTTCAGCCACTTGCTGGCCTTAGAACCAGATTCGGCCATGGGCTATACCCCCTTCCCGTGCTCAGTATACCTTGTAGCGCAAGCCGCTAAACTCTGATAAACCGACGGACCGCAACAATCTGCCCCTTCTCGTCGCGAATGGCCGTCGGGCCGGTATCTGGTGCCACCACAATGATAGCCCGGTCGTAATTTCTTGCCACCGTTTCAGTAACAGCCTGTAGCGCCGGAAGCGATACAATGAAGATGTGCGTCTGGTCCTCGTCGAGCAGGTCTTCAGGTGGCAACCCTTCCGGCTCGCCAAATATCCTCACGACAATCGGTAAGTCACAGTCATACAGGCGAGCTGTGGAATCAGGCCGGTCTTCACAAGTAAGCCTTGCCACATATCCGCTCGGCGGGAATCGAGCTACTATCTCGCCCGATTCGTCCGCCAAGCGAATCTCGTGCGGTGTAAGGTTCCAGACTTTATACATCTTGCAATCGCCTCCCAGCTCTTTAGTATACCGCGCTAACGCCTCGCCCAAACATCAAATTCTGGTGGACGCGCCCGGGAATCGAACCCGGGTACCAAGCGCTGCACACCGGCCTTAGCGCTTGGTCGAACCTATTCTGCGCCCATACTGCATCATTATATCCACTGGTAGGCGTCTTCAATAGCGCCCACAGCCTCGGCTACCAGCAGCCGATAAGGCCTAGGCAAGTCACTAAACAACTGCAGCCACCTGCCCAGCATGTTCATCTCCCTCAGCCCGGTTGACAGGTCTAGGGCCTCGGCTATCTCAGTGATGTCAAAACAAGCATCAATCGGTTCGCCGGTCACTTCTGCCCAGACCAGGGCCATGAAGACGGTTGCCGGGCCGCCGCTGCTACCGTAGTTACAGCTTGCCCATTCCACGCTCCTGACGATGTTGGCGGCCTTGGTCAGTTCCTTCCCACTGGGCCATAACTGTGCCGCTAGCTTAATCACCTGCAACAGGTCAATATCGCCTTCTTCTGCGTGAAGTGCGAAAGTCTCTGTATCAGTTTCCACGAATTCCACATCATCTTTGTCAATGCCGAAGCGCTTGAGGGCTTCAGCTATGGCGTATTTAGCACACGGCGCGATAAGCGCCCCAGCCCCCAGCACCCACATTGCAGTAGCCTTCTCCCTCAGTCCCTTAGGATACTTTTCGAAATTATCCGGCGTTGGCAAGCTCACGGTTACCATCGCTTTCACCTCCGCTCAGTTTTCTCCCCGCCGCATGGCGGTCTATCCTTGCGCTAAACACCAAACATTAACCGCAACAGGCGATTAATGAGCTGGGCCAAAACCAAGGCCAGCAGAAACATCACTGCTGTTTCCATTGGGCTTCGCCTCCTTCTTACTTCTGCTTGCTAACGCGCTTGTTAGTTTCCCCAATGCGCATACGAGCCTATAGAATGCCTGCGCATCCCAAGGATTATCGAAAGGCACATAGGGCAGAATCTCCAACCAAACGCCATCGGGAATCTCTTCATGGCGATAATATTTCTGGCCCCGCTTCCACTCTAACATCCACCCTGGGGAGATCATCCCCACAAGCCACCTGTTCTGTGACTTGTCGAATACCGGCGGCTCTAAGTCCACATGTTCGCGAAAGACGCGGAATAACCGCGCCAGCGGCATTTCTATCTCTGCGTTGACGATGAATTCGCCGGTAGTAACTCGTATAAGCTTACCGCCTACCACTTGTGCCACGTGCCTCGCTGCTTCTTGGGCCGCCGCGCGAAACTCCTTTCGCGATAAATCGTGATCAGTCGTCTCGCCATTCGGCTCGATATAGAATTGCATTATGCATCTCATGTTATATCACTTCCCTTCCCGACGCTTTGGCTCCACCGCCCAGCGCGATGAAGCCAAGGCGTTGGGCCGGAGGAGCCCGGCCCTAGCGCCACTACACCTCGCTGAACCGCATCTCTACGGTTACAATCTCCATGTCCTTCGCCCGCTGCTTCAGTTCTTCTTCCACCTGTTCCCACTCGCCTTGCGCCCACACCTGCCCCTGCGGGCCAAGAAGAACCCAGCTAAGCTCTCCGTCTATCACCTGCGCCATAACGCAACAGCCCAGTGCAGCGCAGGCCAAGTCGAGCCACTTCTCTTGTTCCCAAGTCATCGCTGGTACCCCCTTCCCGACGCTCTCGCCCCACCCTCGCGGATGGGGCCAGGGCGTCGGGCCGGGCCGAAGCCCCGACGCCTCAGACTGTTAGAGGCTTACAACTTGGTGCTTAGGCTGCCGCTCAGGCCGAAACAGGTTCAAGCCCAAGCGGTAAGTGACGCCCATCAATCACCAAGTCCACGTTGCCGTGCGTTGTGGCGATAACCGTGCTTTTGCCCGTGCGCGATGGCTGGCCCTCCACACTCAGATCAATTCGTGATGACCAGCTTGCCCCCTTCGCGCTTCATGTCCACGTTATACACTTCTCGCACCTCCCTCTTGCTTTTTATCATCGGGCGCTAACGCGCCCCCTTTTACTCCGGCGGCCAAATGTTATTGTCTGCGATATGAACAGCCTCCCACAGGGCCTCGGCTATGTCTGTCGTAATCACAGCGGTTGTATCATCGGGCACTATATCGGCGTCGCGAAGTGTTTCATCATGCACGAACCAAGCCCGGCGAGCCCCCGTGTCAGAGATTTCTAGGCCGCGCGATACGACAGCGATGCCATCAGGCCCGATTACTTCGATGACGGTGAGCGGCGAACCTTCGGCAAGTGACGGCTGCTCCAAGGCGATGATTCGCTGGATCAACGTCCTCATGCCTTCTTGCCGGTCAGGATAGCACCCCAGCGCGAAGCCATTGTCCCAAATCCATCCTTTGTCGTCCGCGCCATAGAAGTGATATTTGGGCGCTTTGATGGCTATAGCTACCATGTGCCTGCACCTCCCTTGCGTGGGGCGCTAACCGCCCCGCATCCCAAACCTGCCGTTTCTCGCGACAAGTTTGGGGCGCGGGGCGTCAAGCCCCGCCGGTTGATTTTACGATGTTCGCCCTCCCTCTAGCGCTTTGGCTACCGCCCCCAACCACCTCGCCACCGCATCGGGCCTCTTCCACAAGGCAAACATCGCCCACGCTACCCAATCAGCCACATAAGCCTTGTCCTTGCCGTACGACTCAAGCGCTTTACCCAGTTCGTAGATAGCCGTTGCGGGATTTTCGGGGCGCAGTACACACGCCGCTGCCGCAATCGCTACACCAATCTCTGTATCTCTGTCTCCATCCAAGCTTTCCGGGCGAAATTCGCCGAGGAAGCTTCCCAGCATTGCGCTACCCCCTTCCGTCTTCGGCGCTCCTGCCCCACCTTGGCGATGGGGCGGGATCGCCGGGCCGCCGCGAAGGCGGCCTTGGGCGATGAGCATTAGGCTGTGGCAGCCCAAAGGTTCAAGGCGCTCAGTAGCTGCTCAAATACTTTCACCACCTTGCCTCGACCTGCTGGGAGCCGCAACACATACTCTTCTTTTTCGGCGTCATAGTCGAGTTCGTAACCTGCTGCTTCTACTGCTCGGTCGAGGATATAGATATACGGCAGAAGAAATTCCTCCCAGTAGGTCACGTTGCCTTGCTCTACACGTAGACGCGCTTTCATGCTCGTTCCCCCTTCCCTGTCTCGCGCTTTCCACTCTCATTATACCCACTCGCGCCGGGTGCTAAACATGTTTTGTGTAACAACCTTGTTACATCCGGCGCCCGGCGCCAGTAATGCGCCTGCGCTCACCCAAAGCGCCGCTGCGGCGCAGCGCCTTTAGCGGCTTGTCACAATTGCCAAGCATTCGCAACAGCCAAGACTGTGTTACTGCAAATCGTGGGCAATAACGCAGGCCAAGCAGCTACTGCTGATTTGGGCCAAGCCCGGCCCAAGGCCTGAAGCTTAGCCTTGGACCTTCAGGCCTGGCCTTCGGCCTAGCCTTTATCGGCCTCCATTATATATATGTGCCAGTCGGGCCGGATTTAAACCTGCTGGGCCAGAAAATTTTCGGCTTTTCGGGCCGGGGCCTTGGGCCTGGCTTGAGGCGGGCCAGTCGGGCTGAGGCAGCCGGGCCGAGCCATATTGGGCTTGGCTGGCCAGGCCGAGCCAGCAAAGGCCGGGGCAATCGGGCTTGGGCCGGATCGGGCCGGGGCCTTCGGGCCGGATTAGGCCGAAGGCCGGGGCCGGATGTAACAACATGTTTACATCAGCATGTTTCGGGCCGGTTTAGGGTAGACTGGTCTTGACAGCCATTAGCGTGATATGCTATACTGGGCCTTGACAATGGGCCTTGAGGCCCCCGAAGCTAAGTCGGAGGTGAGTCTAATGTCTGAGAAACTCTACGAACTGGCCTGCCAACAGGCCGGGCCGGAGTTTGCGGAGTTAGTGCAGGATATTGCAATTGCAGTCCTTGACGAAATGGCCGCGGACGAACATGACCCAGAATGGCAGAAGGCCTTCAGCATTAACCGGGCCTTGAACTGGCTGAAGGCCAAGCGGGCCGTTGAGAAACTGGCTGCAGCATGGAAACAGGCTGAATCCTAAGGGGAGGTGAGTCCAATGTCAGTAACCTTTGACGTATGGCCTTGGGCCGACAAGCTAATGCTTCAATTGGGCTTGGCCAGCCAGGCCAAACTGGTCAGGCTGGCCAGGTGGGCCAGCCAGGCCTTGAAAGCCAAGCCCAAGTATGAGTATCGGGCCTATAAAGCTGATATCAAGGCCGAAGGCCCGGCCTTCAAGCTTGTGTGGATGGAAAAGCCTTCCGGGCCTTGCTGGCTTATCTGGGCCAAGCCCAAGCAAGCTTGGGCCTGGCCTATGTGGACTGAAGGCTGCATCATCGAGCGTCAAGGCCGCTTGTGGCTGCAGGCCCGCGGGCTTGGCATGATTGAGATTGATAGCATAAGCCAAGCTATTCATATCCTTCTGGCCCGGCCCGGCCTTGGGCCTGCTGAGGCCCCGGCCTACAAGGCCGAGCCAGATAACGGCAGGCCGGATCGGGCCATTGTCACAACCCTTGAAGGCAGCCAGATAACCTACTACTACAAGCCCGAACCGGGCTACTGGGCCAGGCAGACTTTGCAAGACAAGGCCCTGGCCCGAGCCTGGCCCAAGGTAGTTTCATCATATCGGGCTTTGATGAGGCTTGCCAGGGAAAAGCAGGCCCAAGTCAAGCGGGCCTTTGACTAACAAACCCTCTTCGGGCCGGGCCAGCAGCATATCGGCCCGGCCCTTCTTTTTTGCCTGCCGGGCTTATCGAGAACCGTGAGCAAATGAGAATGAATAGCAAAGGAGAGGGAAGGGGAGTTGAGAGAGGTTTGCAGCAGCCAAAGAACCCCCTCCCAACACCCATAAAGTTTGACATATGTCGTCCCCTCCCAACACCCGTGAAGCCCGACATATGTCATCCTCCCCCAACATCCACGAAATCCGATATATGTCACCTCCCTCCCCAATGCTCACAAAAGCTTGGGCGTATGTCGCCTTAGCACTCACGAAGTCTGATATATGTTATGCCTGTGTTTGCTGGCTGTAGGGGATGGTGGGGAGTTTTGGTTCAACCGGGCTTCGCCGGGGGAGAAGGGAAGAGGTTGGGCCCTAGCTACCTATAGGATAAAACTACGTTTTATCCTATAGGTAGCTAGGGTTGCCTCGCATGTTACTTTGTTGATAATTGCCGTCGGCGAATGGTATAAAGCAGGGCGTTTGTGGTAGGATGCGGCAGGATGTGGTAGGTTGTGTGGGTGGGAAGGGGCCGAAGTTGATACTTCCCTATGGGGAGAAGGTTATAGGTTTGAAAGGGCCTGGGCCGGGGCATACTTAAAACAAAAAAGGAGCGGGATAGGCGATGGCCGGTGAGAAACCCCTGTGGCATATGGAGCTTATCGTTACGACGAAGGAGGAAGTTAGGCTGGATGGGCGGGCCTGCCCGGCGGCTGGCATCCTCGCTCTGTGGTTTGAACAGGGCAAGGACTGTGTGCTTTATATCCCCGTGAAGATGCTGGAGGACATGTTCGGGGCCTGCCCGGATGTGCTGGATGTGGCCATCTCCGGCAAGGCTCATCTGGATGGCACATATACCTTCGTTACGGTGCAGGCGGACGAAGGAGGGGAACTGGCGGTTTACGCTCAGGGCCCGATAGCTCGGTCATAACGATCTGCTTTTTTGAATCTAACTAGAGGCCCTACGAAGGTTTGCCATTCATCACAGTCTTCCTCCATGACCGCCAAGCTTTCTGTTTGGGACCGAAGGCCTTCACCGTATGCCACTGTTTGGTGCGGCCTGCACGCCAGGCCAGGAAGATGGGCGTGCCGGTTGCGTTAACCGCTTTCTGGATGGCCTTCTCCCAGGCCTGATAGCGATGGTCGTCCTTCAGATGGGCCAGCACAAGTTCTATGACCGCGAGGAACAAAGGCTGATTAGAGAGAGGCAGCGGCCCGATGTATATGGCACCGCCGTTGCGCAGGCGGCCTTCGGCTATCATCCGGCCCAAACGGCGGTTGAATTGGTCTTTGATGGAACATAGGGCCACGCCAACCTGACCGGATGAAGAGTCATATGCTATCGTCATACCGCCATGAGGCAGAGGCTGCTTCCCATCCTGCAGCAACCTGTAGTGGAATATCTTCGCCTCTTCGTGGTCTTCAGCCCAGTCGTGATACGTTACCACAAGAGGTTCAGGCTGGCCGGGGTCAAGGACATCTGCTTGATACTTGAACTCTATGCCGGGGTTCCAAGCTCCCCTTCCCATGCTTATCCTCCTTTCGCATGATAGGCTATCACAGTTAGTATACCATGCAGGATAGGCCGGTTAAACATGGTGGCCCCGACGGGATTCGAACCCGTGTTACCGCCTTGAAAGAGCGGCGTCCTAGCCACTAGACGACAGGGCCACCATCGGCTTATTCGAGGACAGGCCCTTCTGGCCCTTCCCAGTTTTCGATCACATCAACCAACTTATCCCAAACGAGGATGACCTTGAAGATGTTATCATTGAAGCCGCCGATGTCAAGAATGCGTGGATTCTGCGGCAGGTCGCTGGTGCCGTATGGGGCCAAGCAGACATTGACTACCCGAAGCTCCGGATTAAGGCCCAGAAGCTTTTTGATAGCCTCCCCCGCGTAGCCCCAGCTACCTGGCAACCAGGACTGCTCATCCGTAAGTATCACCACATAGTCAAGCTGGTTAGCATAGGCTGCTACCTTCTCAATGGCCTCGGCCAAATTGGTGCCACCGCCATCAACGTAAATCTGCTTGAAGATGTCATATGTTCGACTGGAGCGGCTGACTTTGCATTGTTGGGCCCCAGTGCCATAGCTGATTATCACGCCATTCTGAGCCTTCTTGAACGCTGCAGCAGCAAACAATCGGGCCACATCAACCCGGCTGACCATTGACCTTGCACTCAAGAAGCCCAACATGCTGCCGCTCGTATCCACAAGCACACCTACACGGCCCAGTGAAGGCACATTGTCTGTTGCTATTTCTATGGCTTCAATCAGGGCGTCTTCGGCTTCCTGCTTGGCAGCCAAACTGATGTTCTCGTCTTCCAACTGCTGCACGCTTGCCAAGGCAGCCAGGAAACGGAACGGCATAATCTTGGGATGTCGGGCTGCTGCCAGAACTTTTTCTCTGTCAATTGGCACATTATGTTTAAGCAAGTTGCGCAGGTTGCGAATATAAGCCATGGGCGGCATGATTTCAGCAGCCCTCATCCAAGTCTCATGGTTGCTGCCATAAGCGCTGATAAGAGATTCCCAAGTGGTGGCCTTGCCTTCCGCGTGGGCCTTAATCTCCTCAGGCGTATCTTCACCAACCTTGCCGGTTACAATCCACCTGAATGCGGCGGCCTGGGCTGCATCCTTGGGCTTCGGGTGAATAACGTTCAGCACATCAACAAGGCTCCATTCGCGAGTTTTGCCACGATATTTGATAATCTCATACGGCGTCAAAGCTTGTAGCCTCTTGGCAATTGCTCTTCGCAGGGCCATAGGGATGGGGCCGCCATATACCTCTTTATATATAGCCAGTACTTCAGCGGGTTCATCGGCCCGTGCCATGATAACCGGCCCCCACTTGGCAACCCATGGCTTAGGTGCACATTCGTGGACTGGGTGCCCTGCCATCACAGCCAGCAAGAACTGCGGGGCCGTCCTCATGCCAAGTTCATGACGCAGCCATGCAGCCAGCTTCAGCACGAATTCGGGGTCTTTGGTCCCAACTTCCAGCGCCAGATTCTTGATGGCCTCAGTGACTTCATGTTTGGTTGCGTAGAAGGTATCTTCAAAGAAGTGTGTGGCACACCGCAGTGCCAGCTCCAGCTTGGGTGGATACTTGTAGGCCGGAGCCCCTTCATAGTTGACTGTCTTGCCTGCAGCCCGCTTAGGCTTGTTGAACTTAGCCATCGAAATTCGTCCTCCTTTCAAAATAAAAAGCGCCGTCCCGCACGATGCGAGACGACGCCCCGTCTATGGGCTGAGAGCCCGGAGGTTGAATGCTATTGGCACGAGAATAACGACAACGGCACGGTTCAGCTCCAAAGGCTGAAGTAACCGTTGTCTCGCATCGTGCCAAACTTCTTTTGAATTTTCAAGGTTGAGCGCGTAGAGTATATTGGTTGCGGTACTTTTTCCAGCCGCCTCAATGGCGGAACCGGATTTCGAGTCCGGAAGTAACCGCAACCTCGCAGCTACGCGCAGGTTTAGTATACCACAATGCAGGCAATTCTAAACACTGGTGAAGCAAAGTGCTGGCTATAATCAGTTTGGCTCTGTCTTTAGCCCAAGCGCCCAACTTGGCACTCATCTACCATACCGACAGGCTTTTCAGTTACCGCCTCGTGGCCGACCGGCCCCTGCCCAAAGGCAGCCTGCTTATCCTTATTACTAAGAGTCCCCTGCAGGCCACCGGCCCCGCTTTGAGCTGGAAGAAAACGATTTACTTCGGCAGCATTGCTGCTTGGCGAAAGACAGACGAACGAATCAGACGTTATTACCAGTCATTCGACGTAACGACGTGCTATCCGGCCAGGCTGGGCAAGATTTTCTGGGTTCTTGCCACACCTTCTGGTTGTTGGTGGGGCGTTTGCTGGGGGCCATGCAGTCCGATGCGGTATAATAGTTTTGGGCACGCGAGTGGGCTCGGCGGCGGGGAGAGCCGATGTGCGCCCCGCTGCACGCGGGTTCGAATCCCGCCGTGTCCACCAGCGTTCAAGTTTGTGAACAGGCCCAGCAGGGTAAACTCTCCACGAAATGAAGAGGAAGGTTCAGCGAATCATCAATGCCCTCAACCGCTGGTGGGAACTGCGCCGGTTCCCCGAGAGGCTGAAGTATCAACGTTTTCTGGAGCGCAATCTCTTCAATCTTGATGAAAACGGCGACATAAACACGATACTCGGCCACTGGATACATATCCGCCGAAGGTCGGATGGTCGCTTCAATCAGCGTGATATACAGGACGCCTTGCGGAACCTCGACCTGCTGATTGAAACGGCCAGCTTCATGAAAGAAGTCATTCAAAATCTTGAACAAGAAGCGGAGAGTGAAGGGCATGGAGTCGAGACGGAGCGAACTGTGCGTGAACGTTGAAGTTGACCCGCTGAGCCATCTTTTTGAGTATCCCGAAGTCGTGGAATATTTCAAGCAGGGCAAACTCAGCATAGCCCCGCAGAAGGCTGCATTACAGATAGGAGCTGTTTCGCTTATCTCATATGGCGACGATTCGGCTGATGCGTTGCGACGCTTGGTTTATATGTGCAAGGCTATCAGCGTGGAATACAGTTTGTTGCGCCGTTTCTTCCTTACAGGAGGAGATAAAGAATGACAGAAGTGCCCATTCTTGTTGTAGGAGACAGTTTCCTTGACATTTTGCTTGACGTTGGGGTCACGACTGAGGCTGAAGATGCACCCACCTACAAGGCCAACCGGACGTATGCGGCTTGGGGCGGGGCGGCCAACGTTGCTTGGTGCCTTGAGTGGATGAACCTGCCGGTTTCTTCTGCTCTATGCTGGCCTTACCGCGATTCGAGTATAGCCAAGTGGGGCAACGGCCAGATTATGCTACCAGCACAACCTTATCCCTGTGCCACTACGGCTCCACTGCAGGTTCGCATGAGGTTGCGTGATAACAATGGTCGGCTTTGTCGGATAGATTTTCCGGCCCCAGAAGAACCATACTATTTCAGCGGATGGAAAGATGATTTGCAGCGAATGCTTAACGACAAGGAGTGGAAAGTGATTGTCATTGCTGACCACGGATATCTGCCTGAGCTTATCAACGAGGTTGTTGGCCAGATTAGCCTGAATTGCGAGACCATCATCATCTACGATTGCAACTGCCGGGTGCCACCACCCCAAAGGTTGCTGAAGCACGAAAACTGTATCATCAAGGCCAATCAGTCTGAGATTGAGCGCTGGCCCTACCTAAAGCATACTGCCTTGACTCTCATTGTGACACGAGAAACTGAGCCGACGCAGCTCTTTGTGAATGGTTGCCTGTATGGCACTTATGAAGTGCCCGCCCAGATAGCTCCTGCTTCATGGGAATATTCCGGGGCCGGTGATGCTTTTGTTGCCCGCCTTGCAGCTCAGTGTGCTTGGGTTGCTCCTGGAGACCTTACTCCTCATTTCTTGGAAGAAGCTGTTCGCAATGCCCAACTGTTTGTGCTTGAATACATGAGCCGCTGGCATGAACGATACAAAGAGGTGAGTGGATGATGAATTATGCCCGCTTATGCGAAAATGCAGATATTTGGGGTTATGATGCGGTATTTTCTGTTGTTGCTTTCTTGCAGGCCATCAATAGCCCTCGTCTAAGCGACCTGCCGGAATTTGCTCGATGGATTGACGAAGCGGCCAAGCAATACGACATCAATCAGCGCATTCTGCTGGCGATTGCTCAGAAAGAGCAAAGTTTCCTGACTCGCCCCAGAGGCGGCAGAGGATGGCGACGCGCGCTACAGTATACGATGGGATATGGAGCAACCGACAGAGGTGATATCCCCAAGTATGCTGGTTGCAAGACTCAGGTTTTTGCAGCGGCTGAAGGCTTGAGGAGGTATTGGGACAGTGGCCGTGTGCAGAGGATGGTCGGCAAGCCGCTGGCTGAAACCCTGCCGTGGACGAAAAACACTCCCACTGGTAAAATCATACCAGAGAATGAAGCTACTGCTGCCCTTTACTTGTATACACCGCATTTGTCCGGTGCTCGTGATTTTGTTAGAGTATGGCGATGGTTAAAAGGAGTTGAGGCCAGGATGGCTGCTGAAGACAGACTTTATCCAGAAGGCTATCCCAAGCCATTGCAGAGATGTGGAAGAGTTGACCCCGGCCATGTGAGATACTGGTTTGGTAATCCCTGCCAGACAAACCATTTTGTGAGCCACAAGGTTCCGATACTCGGTCGTGTATATGTCCATCGCCGCATTGCCGAGGCATTTGAACAGGTTCTCAAAGAGATTGAAGAAGCGGGGCTGGCCGAACTAATTGACCTTTCAGATTATGGTGGCACTTACTGCTGTCGGCGCGTGCGGGGAGGCCGCGCATATTCGCCCCATGCGTGGGGTATTGCCATTGATTTGAATGTGCATCATCTGCAGGGACCAAACGGCGAGTATCGGGCCGGTCGAACCAACTGGCGCTGCAGGCCAAGCGAGATACCAGACAGCCTGAAACGACTTGCTCCCTTCTTCCGGCGCTGGGGGTTTTCGTGGGGCGGCGACTGGAAGTCCTTCAAAGACCCAATGCATTTCGAGGCCACGGCCCTCACGGTGAAACTGTTGGAGGGTGGCGAGTTGCCGCAGAAGTTTATTGAGGTTTGCCGTGCCGGTCAGCAGCCCCAACCTGGCTATGTGCCCGGAGAAGTTAAAGTTGTTTTGTTGCCTGACAATAAAGTGATCCCGTGCAATGCTTATTTCGATGGCGAGAAGACCAAGTGCAACCTGCGTGAACTGGCCGAAGGTCTGGGGTATGTGGTTGCCGACCATATCCCCGACCAGAGGAAGGTATATCTTGTGCCCAGAGAAGCCAAGGCACATCTTATACCCAAGGAGGCTGATGCATGATGGATATACAGAAGGATTTCGAGGATGTTCTGCGGATTGCCCAATTGGAACGGGCAGTCCAGCAGGCCATTTCAGTAGTCCAGAGATTGGACTCGTTACGTAAAGACCTGCCCACAATGGTAGGCCAGCTTCGTGGTGGTGCTGAAGCAGCTCGTGAACTGGGCAAGCCAGAACTGGCCGAAAAGTTTGAGCGCATAGCGGCAGTCGTTGAGGAGAGGGCCGGTGACTTCCTTGGCACGCGGTGAGCACATATGAAGCTTGCCGTATGGCAGATTGATGCAACTCCTCGACCGTCAGCCGTGCTCGAAGATTATGTCAAATTCTCTGTCGAGCACGGTGCAGACATAATTGTTTTTCCTGAGCTCTTAGGTTGCTGGCTGAGTGCAACACCGGTAGGGCTGCCCCGATGGCTGCTCAAGCTGGAAGCTGCACTGGTCAGGGCCTACGCGGAAACCGTAGACAGCCCCATACTGGCCGCATTTGGCATGAGCAAGCTTGGGGCAGCTAAAGCGTCAGACGTTATACTGGGCAAGTTACTGAGGCTGCTGGGCGTAGCTGATTGGGCCAAGTGTTGGATGGCTCGCACTTGCGAGAGTTTGTTCCTCGAATTCTTTACGCGACTTGCACGTGAATACTCCTGCTGGCTGGTGCCGGGTTCTACCATTCGCGTTGTGGGGAAGCAGTTGCGGAACACAACCTACCTGATTTCGCCGTCGGGTGATGTGGTGCTTACGGCTGACAAGATTAAGCCCCTTGCTATGGAGCAGGCACTTGGTATCCGACCGGGGCGGTCAAGCGAGGTCTATACCATAAGCGAAGAGGACCGGACGGTTAGCATAGCTCTGGCCCTCTGCAACGATGTAACGCCCCCAACGCCACTGAAGGTCCCTGCAGGAACCTGGTTATTGGTGCCCTCTGGTGGTTGGGCCCCGTCACCTAGCTGGAAGTGGACTTGGGATCGGGAGATGGTGCACATTAAGACAGCTCAAAGCCTTGAGTGCCGTATTGCTCGCAGCTACTTCTGCAGTGGCAGCATGTTCGAGGGGCTTTACGCTGCTGGTCGGGCGTCCGTCGTGGGGCCTTCAGACGTTATAGCACTTGCACCATACGGCCAGGTCGGTATGCTGTTGTGTACGGATTCGGAGTGCCAGTGGCGTGCATTTGAGGCGTGAGCGGCCATGACCATTCAATGGGGCAAGTCAAGCGGTGCAGACATAAACCTGAGCTTTAGCGGCAATTGCGCCCTGGATGGTTGTCGCATAGTGGGCTCGGGGGCCGATGATGACATCGCCCTGGATTGGGCCTGGCCGGCGACAGATGTCCATACAATGTTGCCGCTGGATGGCACCCTCGAAAACTGGGGCACTGGCGCCGACTGGGTCGTAACAAATGGAGTTGAATGGGTGCAGCCCGGCTGGATGGGCCCGCAGGCCGCACGCACTCCCAACTTTGGCGGATGGAAGCAAATGGCACGCGCTGACGATTATTGCACTCCGCTGACAGGGATAACTCGTGAACTGTGGCTGAGGCGAGAAGAAGACCGGACGAATGACCGCCGCTTCCGGTTCCGTCAACCATTCACGTGGGATGTCTACTCCTATTATCCGACTTACGGCTGGTTTTGTGAGGCCTTTTTCCCGAATGGGGCCTTCAGGGTTGAACATATAGAGCGGCTGATTGATATCGACTTGCAATGGCACCACTTCTGCCTCGAATGGGACGCTGAGGCCGACAGGGCGACACTGTATATAGATGGCATGGTCGCAGGCACTTTGGACAACACGGGGTTAGAACCTGCATCGCACCGCACGGAAATTTGGACCAGCAGCGCGGGTGGAGCGCTTCAGTTTGACACCCTTGTTGTTGCAGAAAGGCCGCTACATGGCGGAGAATTCACACCCCACCGCTATGAGGCTGGTTCCGTTACGCTACAGTATCAGCCGGACGATTTGATGCGGCTGACGTCTATCGATTGGTCGGGGACCTTTGGTCCAAGCTACGGGCACGTCACGAAGGTTGAGGTATACAGTAGACCGAGTTGGCATGTGGTGGCAAGCGATTCTAATGGAGTACAACCACCGATTACGGGGCTTAATTATGTAATCGGCGGTCCAAATGTTGTCCGTTTCACACTGGCACCCAAGCAGGATACACTCCAGTCAGAGACACCGTTGCTCGACTGGGTGCTGGTCAGTCTTGAACCACTTACTAGGCCTGCCCCGCAATCCTTGAACTTTTCGGCTCCCCGAAGTAACATTTCTGTGACGACTGAGAGGCGTGAAATCCGAGTCAAGACCAGCCGGAGAGAGCTGGGCGTTAAGTGATGGCGCTGACAGAGTATAGCTTCTCAAAGTTGCCGATTGAAGAAACTTACGTCATCCGCAAGGGAGCAACCTTTTATCAGCCGTTCAAGCTTTACTTGAATGGCGACCCGTGGGACTTGAGCAATGCCACAGTTAAGTTCATCGTCAAGGATGACGGTGGCAATGAAATCGTGTCTCAAGAATTAGCATCCAGCGATATGGACTCGGCTGCAACTGGAGAGTTTACCATCCGGTTTGAGACTTCTTCTATCGAGGCCGGGGAATATAATTTTGAGATGTGGCTTGTTATAGCGAGCGGCGATGATATTTTTCCTGATGGCCTGAGTTTGTGCTTGCTGGCTGGAAGCTTTGTTGTTGAGGCGAGTTTGCTGTAAAGGAGGCCTCGATTGGATGCTCAGCAAGAAGTCCAAACTGCGAGCATTCACGGATTTTTTGTCTTCGGCATTCCATTCCTTGTATTCCGCTTTGGGTTTCTCGGCCAAAGAAGCACAGGATTGTTTTGAACGCTATCTCAAGGGCCAGAGACAGTATGGCATTGGCAACTGGATAGCAGGAGAAAAGTATCGGGGTTGGGTTGAGGTTGTAGAAGAAGCGGCAGATGGTGTGAATATCTCGCTTATGGAACAACTGCGTTCCGGCGAGGATGCCAAACTGAAGCTGGCCGGATTATTTGGGCGGGCTTATTTGCTGGGCAGGGGCAGTGACATTCCTCTGCTGGTCTACATCAGCCATCCCTATTCCGACAATCCGGAGGCCAACATCGAGCAGGTAAAGAAGATAGCCATTGAAGTAATGAAGCGCGGCCACATTCCCGTGCCGGTTCATTTGATGTTTCATGAATTCGACCGGCGAACCAAAGGACGGCTTGATGAGGAAGTCTTCTTGGAGGCCGACCTGTGGCTGCTCAATCTCTGTGATGTTGTTTTGATAGCCGGTATCAGCCCCGGGGTTCTCGTGGAATTTGCCCATGCTGTAAGATTGGGCAAGAAGATAATCAACTCACCGGAGGAGTTGCCCAAACGAAGATGGAAGGGACGCCTGTTAAAGCAATACATCCATTAGACGAAGAAGAACGCCGCAAGCAACTATTCATCCGCTGGGCCGCTGAAGGCCGAGAGGCGGGCGAGATAGTTGACTTGGCCCGTGAGATAGGTTGGGATTTGACCGAACGCAGGGTTCGCACCCTGCGCAAGAAGTATCGCCAAGAGATAATCAAGTATGCCCACGAGAAGACACAGGAATTGATGAGCAAGATTGAGCGGGCGGCCAAACCCCTGCGAGTTCAAAAAGTTGACGAGATAGCTGCCCGACTTGAAGATGCCCTCGATGAATTGCTTGGTGAAGAATGGTCAACGCCCAAGCAGAGAATGGAGGCCATCCGGATTGCGGCCAAGATTGCCGATACTCTCATGAAAGCTTACAGACTTATAGCCGAGGAGACACATGATTTGACAAAGCCTGCTCAATCAATTAACTTCTACGTGCAGATACTACAGCAGGCACCACCGGAGGTTCGGCAGGAAGTTGTTCAAAAACTTGAAGAACTGCAGAGTCTGCTGCGTGCCACTCAGCAAACAGGAACTGAGGCCATAGATGCCGAATTCGTCACTGAACCCGAACCTGCCTCTAGAAGAGGTAGCGAAACGGCTATCTCAGATTGAGGAAGCTCTTCGTTTTGCCAAAATCCAGCAGGCTCGCGAGGATATAGTTGCTTTTGCAGAGTATGTAATGCGGGATGAGCAGGGCCGCCCTTGGAAAGTCCCCGAACATCAGAAAGAGTGGTTTCAGCTTCTCCTTAATCCCTCAATAGACAGGCTCCTCATCATAGCTCCCCGTTTGCATGGCAAAACCCAGACAATCGTCTGTTTTTTGCTCTACATGATTGGCAAGAACCCCAACATTAGCATCAAATACGTGTGCGGGGACGATGAGCTTGCCATTGATATTTTCTTGCAAATCAAACGTAACATCTTGGAGAACCCACACTATCGAGAGGTGTTCCCACACATAGAACTCGATGAAGAAGCTGAGGAGACCAAGCACAAGCTTACAGTCAAGCGGGATGCTGCCCTCGGTATTAAAGACCCGACGCTGCAGGCCTTTAGTGTTACGGCGTCGGGAACTGGCCGTCGTGCCCATATCATCATTTTCGACGACATCATAGGCGCTCGCTTTGCCACACAACCCCGCATGATACCCAAGATTCAGTATATTGTTGAAAACGACTGGATGAATACGCTTTATGAGAATGGACGGGCCATTATGATAGGCACTTACTGGTCTTGGGACCCGCCAGACATTTATGTGGAATACGCCCAGAATGAGCGCTGGTATAAATGGGAGAAACCCGCCATCATCTACGACGAAGATGGCAATCCCCGGCCTCTCTGGCCGGAACGCTGGTCGCTTGAAAAGCTTGAACAGAAACGCAAGGAAAGCCCCGTGGCCTTCGCCCAGCAGTTCATGCTGCAGGGTATGCTGCGGAAAACCGATTACTTCAGCGAAGAGAACATCGAAAAATGCATACGCACCGACATTGCGCTTGGTGAAGGTTGGGAAGAAGGCTGGCCGGTTTACATCGGCGTGGACCCTGCTGCTTCGCTTGGCAAGGAAGGCTCATATAGCGTGATATTTGTCATTGCTGTTTCGCCACAGGGTGTAAGGGTGCCTGTTGAAATCATCCGCGACAAGATGGGGCCGGAAGAACTTGCCCGTCGGATAGTTGCTCTGTGGCGTCGGTATAAACCCCAGCTTGTGCTTGTGGAGAATAACAGTTACCAGGCTGCCCTTGTGGATTTGATACGTGTAATAGCACAAAACGAACCGATTACGGTCAAGGGCCAATTCACCGGCAGCCAGAAATGGTCGCCTGATGAAGGCCTGCCTCGCCTTCACGCTGAAATGGCAAATCGCATGTGGATTATCCCACGCAAACAGTGTTTGCATCATGCCGACGACCCGACTTGCGTAGTATGCCAGTGGCTAAAGGAAATGCGGGAGTTTCCTTATGGACAAACTTCTGATATTATTATGGCGATGTGGCTTGCAGATACAGCGGCCACCACGTCAATGACATTTGGTGAAGTGCCGATAGTGGCGGCCAAACGGAGGCGAAGACTCTGATGGAAATCCTTCGCCGCATTGCTCAGCTATTCAAGAAAAAGGAGAAAGAAAAACCTCGGAGTGTTGAGGTCGGCATCAAGTATCAGCAGACCGAATTGCCGTGGGTTCGTTTCTACAGCCGCCAAGCCATCTGGAAAGACCTCACCGACATGGACAGCGAAGAACCGATAGTGGCCCGTGCCCTCGATATAATAGCACGGTTTGCTACAATGTTCCCCGAAGGCGATGTGATGGGGTTTGACCTTCGTGGCCCCGACGAAGAGCTTGAAGTGCTAATGCCCCTGCTCCAGAATACCCAGCTCCAGTGGCAGAGCTTTCAAATAGTCCGTGACATGGTGCTGCATGGCAATACATTCTGTGAGATTATCTTGAATGAGGACAATGAAATCGTCCGGCTCAAGCAGTTCCCCTATAGCTACCAGATTCAGGTCAATGTGGATGAATACGGCAACCTGAAGAAAGGCGACCCCAAGCAGGTTATGCAGTATAACCTCACCGGCGAAGCGGCTTACGAGCAATATAGTGATACCGGTCAACTTTTGGCAGCTTTCTGGCCGTATCAGATTGTTCACTTTGCTTTTGGCAAGCAGTCGGGCCTGCCCTATGCCGAACCCATACTGGCATGTGCCACAGGCATATGGAAGCGCCTGCGGGCCAAAGAAGACGGCCTCGCCATCGCCCGTCTGACTCGTGCCTATCCTCAGCGCGTGCATAAAATCCCCGTGCCCATACAGCTCAACTACGATGAAGTCCGCCGGAAGATTGACTCGTAT
>JAFCZZ010000159.1:0-2389 GCA_019314085.1 Deltaproteobacteria bacterium
CGTACAGGTGTACTTCAAGAAAGCTGAGGACATCCTGACGAGAGACTTCGCTCCGGGTGCTATCTGGGTCGGGAAGGCGAACCAAGTCCTGCCTCTTGACATCACGGTGCGGAAAGGCGAGGAGCTCTACTGGAAGATAACGAATTCCACGGGCGCAGCGGTCAACATCGACATCGTTCTCGAAATCATCGAGTGAGAGGCGCGGTGAGGCTGAAGGGAATGTCGAAGTACTCGATATTCGCCCACCTCGTGGTCAGTCCGGGGGCCACGGGGACCTCTGATATTTTTACAGTCCCTCCGGCTCGGAAGTTCAAGATCACCCACATGGAGGTTCAGTTTCCAACCGGAGATTCCGATGAGCTGGAAGTATGGATACAGCGCGAGACCGTGAGGGTGTACCCGAATACGGGTAACTTCGTTGGCGACAACGTGAAGTGGGAAGTGTGGAATGAATCGGAGTGGGAGGCCGGGGAGGTCATCACCGTTCATTATAAAAATAATAATACCTCATACGAGCGCGTTGTGAACATCTTCATCGAGGGGGAGATAACGTGAGCGAGACGTACTACAGAGAAATCGCTGATCCCCTCCGCCCTCTCGTTTATCAGCGTTTGGCAAAGATTCCTTGGGATGTCAACGCACCGTCTTATATTATCTTTCAAGATGAGGGTTTGGTGAAGGCAAAGAACGGCTTGACGGGAGAAATAGATTTTGAGGGGACGGACGCGGCGACGGTGATTCAGCAGGCAATTGATGCTCTACCCACTCCAAGCATAGATGACTTAGGATATAGGGGTGCGGGAAGCATCGTGATAAAGCAAGGTAATTACGAGTTAACGCAAGGAATAACCGTGAAACTAGGCGTTGAGCTTCGAGGCACGGGGCGAACTTCGCAGCTATACCTCAAGTCACCGCTAACGGACCCTTATATCAGACTCCTATCGGCTGCGAAATTGTCTAACCTGACCATCTGGGCAAAGAGGGATTTGACTGCCGGCGATATTGCAAATGCGGTGAAGGTTGAAGCAGTAGACGGTTCGGCTGTGTGCGATGGCTACATAACGGATGTGTGGATAGAAGGAGGGATAGCTGGAAATAACGTTGTTACTGTAGGACTCTATATTCACGGCGGAGACTGGATTTTGAACAATGTCAACCTCGCCAACTCGGACACGAACTTGAAGCTGGTCGACTGTTCGCATATCATCGGCTCAAATTTAGCGCTCTATAGGGGAAACAAAGCCCTACACCTCGCGGGGAACACGAGGTACACGAATTTGGGTAGCGTTAATGCTTGGGATGGGGGGCAGGTGGTCTTCGACTCAACCACCGCATACAATCACATATCGAACCTCAACATCAAAAACTCATACCTCACCTCGTTGATCCTGAGGGGAACGAGGAACTCCATAGGCATTCTTGACATAACGAACCCGAACGAGAACGACGCTGCGGATGAGGGAGGAGTTACTATCGAGAACGCTACGTCGGTGTCGATAGGCGAAGTCTTGGTGATCGACGAGAGAGACCCTAAGCGGTCTAGGTTCGGCATCAAGATAGAACCCACTGCCACAAATACGAGTCTAGGGATGTTAAGACTGGCCGGTTCTGCTCTAGGAGGATATATGGATGAGCTATTAGACCGCTCTCTATGCACCTTTTCCGCACGAGACCCCTTGAGGACTCAAATTCGCACCTTCAGCACGTTCTGGTATAACAACCACTGGCTCCCCGCTGGTATGCTGAATAACGGGGTTACAAACACTGGGGACATCGCGTGGAGCAGCGACTATGTTGAACTTATCACGGGTACGACTGCTTCCTCCACGGCATGGGTTTTGAAGACGGCTTGGGGAACAGACGGAACGGTTACTTGGAATCGACGGAGGTACTTCGGCGTATCAATCCGCACTCAAGAGATTGCTGACCAAGTGATCCATATTGTTCAGGGAGGGGTCAGCGATTACACATCGGCGACGAACACATCACCGCATATCGGATTCAAGATAGTGAACGACACGGTGTATGGGACCGTCGGCAACGACACGGCGGAAAGTGAGATAGCCCTCCATACTCTCACTGGGGCTTTATCTTATCGTCTTGAAGCTATTCTATTGCCGAACCGAGAAGTCCTGTTCTATTTTAACGAGGAGTATGTTGATTCCATCACCACGAACATACCCACAGGAAGTACGGAAGCACATTGTTGGCTACGCGCTTCCATTTGCAACACCGCTGCAGCAAATAAAGTTTTATTCATCTATGTCGTGGCGTCAGAGCAAGAAGAAGAGACAAGCGATTAAGGAGGATAGTGATGGGAATTCTGTACCAGCGTTCGGTGACGGTTCCGGCGAACACTCCGGAATCTTTTCCCATCGTGGAGGAAATC
>JAFCZZ010000159.1:2410-7333 GCA_019314085.1 Deltaproteobacteria bacterium
CTTTTCCCCTCGTGGAGGTAATCAAGCTGCGCGGGGAGGTCATATAGCGCGCCACCGTCTTTTTTCCTCCGGGGTGTTTCTCGTTGGTGCGTGTCGCCGTGTTCGAAGGTTTGAAGCAAGTAGCACCCGCCGAAGAAGGGACGTGGTGCAGTGGTGACGAGTGCGAGGTGGAGCTGTTGACGCGGTATGTACTCTACGAGCAGCCCACGACCCTTACGCTCAAACTCTGGAACGAGGATGACACCTACAGTCACACGCCGATTTTTCGGTTCTGGACGTGTGGGTTCTCGGAGGCATTCCCCGAGCTTTACATCACGAGCACGTTAGGCTTTTACGGCGCGACGAAAGAAGGTATAATAACGCTCTAAAGACGGTTGGAGGTTTCGCCATGGCGAGAGGGTTGCCGGATTATTACAGGGGCATCGATATAGCGTCCCAGACCATCGACAAGATAAAAGCGGATATTGTTGCTCAGACGGTGGACAAGCTGAAGATGGACTTGGCGGCTCAAACAATCGAGTCGCTGGACATCGATGTATACGCGCAGACGATTGCCGAGATGATCATCCGGGGCAAAATGGGGGCTGCGGGATCGCAGTGGGGAAGCGTCACCGTCCCCGCGAATTCAACAGTGATTCCTTTCTCTCTCACTGGAAAAGGTACCCTGTATGCAGTACTCTATGTGGTGGCGGCGCAGACCAACAGCCACCATTTGAGGTTCCGCACGCTTCTGGACGGGGGGCAGATCGAGCTCAGGCCAACTTATCACATGCTTTACGAGCGTGGCTTTACCGCGAGTACACCGTGGCAGCAGTTGCTTCAGTATGCGGAGAACGGAATTTGTACCGCGACGCTCGTTCCTCCCGCCGGGGCTACGTTCGAAAGCTCCCTCGAATTGGAGCTTTACAACGGATTTGGTGTGGATATGAGTGTAACGTGGGCGGTAGCCTATGCCACAGTATGAACTTCGGGCAATGGTTCGCTGGATGGACGAAAAAGGTGAACACGTGCAGGTGGTCGTCCGCGACACCAAGAGCTGGCTCTACCGATCCTTTAAAGTCGATCCCAAGCGCCCCGTGCTGAAGCGCGTGGCGGAGTGCCTGAAGGTGAAGGAAAAGGATATCGTGATTCCGTCGCATTTAAAAGGCGGTATGCTAAATAAATAACGATATGAAGATGATGGAGGAACTTCCACATGTGGAAAAAACTCGCGTACAAGGTCGCTCAAGCATTCGGGATTTCGGCCACCGTGTGCATCGCTTTAGGTCTTTCGTTCGGATGGCTCTATGAACCCCGCCTGTGGGTCAAGCTGGTCGAGATAATCGGCTCGCTTATTGCAGCCGTAATACTTTTTATGGATGCTTTAGATATTCACCCACAAGCGGATTAAAATATGGGAGGGATGCGGAAGTGAAGAACTTCAAGTATACGGAGCCGGTCGCAATCGTTCTGCTGTTCTGGTGCCTCATCATGCACGCGATGGGGAAGGACAGCCTGATCGACTCGATAATCATAGCGCTGGTCGGCTCCTACTTCGGCATAAATCTGGCGATAAAAAAGAAGTAGCGGGCACGGCAACATTTATAACCCCTTTTCCCCATATTATTTTGTAAAAACCCGGATAACGTCAGCTCTGTCCGGGGGAGGATAGAAAATGCCGGAAGAAGTGAAGCCGAAGCCCGCGCCGCTTGGTGAAATAAAAATAGTGGACATGCGGAAGTCTCCTTCTCTGAAGGCCGAGCGGGTTGGCAAGTACGATGTGCATTTTACATACATGATCGGCAGCGAAGGACCGTTCATGATCTCAGTGCCCGCCGAGGAACTCGAGGGAAAAGAGTTCGCGGAGCAGGCCAAGATAGTTCGGAAGTACATCGAGGCCGAGCAGTCCACTAGGCTCATGTGGCGCGGCGCTACCATCTAGGCGGGTGTTAAGTAATGCAGGTGTTGGGGCAGGAAGTCCCCGAGGCTCCGCGCGAGAAGATACTTTATCTCAGCGTGGACTACGTTAGGTCAGCGTGGGAGGAGAAGAACAGGGTACTCTCTTTTGACCGCGCGGAGTATGTGAGAGGGGCTTTGAGACAGTTCTTCGAGATAGACAAATGGTACACGGGTTGGTATTTCTGCGATGTTGGAGAGTGGATAGGAGAAAAAATACACGATGGAGTTGATTGGATAGGTGAGAAGGTAGGCGGTGCAGCCGTGTGGACTGTAGAACAAATACGGAACGTTTTGCGATGGGCATGGGACAACATATTCGAGCCGGGAATCAAGACGCTGCTCAAAACGTTCACATGGTTATGGGACCATCTGAAAGAGATAGTCGAGACCATAGTGGAGTGTGTCGTGAACGGTGTCAAATGGATCTGGGAGAAAACATCACACGTCGCAAATACGATATGGTTCTGGTTACGTTCTGTCGGCAAACCTATCTGGGACAGCATAAGGTCCAGTGTCTCGGCGATTTGGGACTGGATCAAGGGGCCGGCGATGCAGATCTGGGAGTCGATAAGAGGAGCGGTGATGACGGGGTGGGACTTGATACGGGGCGTTGGCGACACTGTGAAGTCCGGAGTCTCGCAGCTTGCCGGACAAGTGTGGGAAGGAGTTCAGCGGACCGGTAGTATGGTTTTGGGCTATTTAGGTAAGGTCGGCGAATATCTCGGAGGCGTTGCCGAGTACGTCATAAGTGGGTTGAAATCGATAGGAGAATGGATATGGACAGCATTCGCCACTGGGATTGGCACCATCGCCGAAGCCGGGTTGGGACTTATACATATAATAGGCCGGGAACTGGCTGCGAAATCGGTTGATCCCAAGATTTTCCGCACAGAATTTGTAAGAGAGGAGTGGAAGAAGATAGCTCCGAAGATCGCCCACAGTCCCGAGGGTGTGGTGGAGTGGCTCGATGCCATCTTCGCGCCGTTTATCGGCAAGGCGCTTCCCGAGGTGGTGTTCGAAAGCGCCGGCCTCCCGGTAGAGTACCTTCCGGAAGGCGCGAAGGGCATCATGGAGCTCATGAACATGTCCGCAGACGTTTTCGTTATCTGCAACTACATCGACACCATCACGGCGCTGTTCCCCATCATCGCGCCGACCAACCTCATCGGATGGTGGCAGAACATAATCAACGTGAGCGGGATCAACCTTGTCGCGGGGTACGGACTGGGCACGGCGCTCGGAGCAGCGATTACTCCGGGAATCCGCTACGCGTACAACTACCACATGCTGCCCGAGCGACCTCCGCTAAGCGTGGTGTTCGACGCTTTTTCGCGGTTCAAGATTTCGAGAGAAGCGCTGTATGAGGAGATGAGGTACGCCGGGATTAACCCGGACACCGAGCTTCCCAGCCCGCAGCGCTGGTACACCCGCGAAAGCCTGTTAGCCCATCCCTTGGAGCCGGATAAGTGGGAGGAGATGACGATTAGCACGTGGGGCGACATGTACGAGCAGATAGCGTACTCTCCCGTGCGGTACTTCGAGCTGAACGCTGCAGCTCGGAGCGGATTCTATGACCGAGAGCTGTTCCAGCGCGCTCTAGCGGACTCGAGTTACGGTCCGCTCGCCATGGCAATTGTCCTGATGGGTGTGGAGCGAAGCTTCATCAGGCGACACCTTACTAAATTCGAGGATGAGTTGAATGACGCGTTTCTGCGCGGTGAGATTTCTTGGGATGACTATCGAGCCGGGCTTAGGGAGCTGTACGGCTCGGAGGACATGGCGGACGTCATCGCAAACTTCTTCAAGGACCGAAAACTCATAGCGCGGAAGAGGGCCACGTACACGATCATAAAGAACCTATACCTCGCCGGGAGGCTCGATTGGGAAGGCGCCAAGGCGGAACTCATCAAGCTCGGCTACGTCATCGAGGATTTACCCTTGATTAAAGAGCAGTGGGACATGGAAGCCAGCGAGACGCGCCAGCTAACACCGAGCCAAGTCCTGCGGTTATATCAAATCGGCTACTTTACGTATGAGCAGTGCATCAAGAGACTGGTCGGGATGGGCTACAGCGAGGAGGACGCCATCGCGCTCACCCACTTGTATCCGCCCAAGGAGGAATCGTGATGGTTTTTGAAGCTACTCTCGAAGCTTTCCGAAAGCACAAGAAGAAACAGGAAGAAGTGGTAAGGGAAACTCTCGATTTGTGGGCAAAGCGTAAAGGGTTAAAGCCCGAAGGACAACAGAGTGTTAAGGCTGAGTCAACAGGGAGTTGAGCGATGATGACACCACCCCCTTTCTCTCCGTTATTTTTCCAAGATGAGGAGGAGTACTGGGAGTGGGAGGAGGAGAACGAGCCGAGCGAGGAGTACTGACCGCTTACAGCCCACCGAATAGCTTATATACCCCATACTACATACGGGGTATCGGGTCTAAAATGAGGAGCGAAGGGGAAATTCGGGTGGATAGTAAGTTGCAGTCGATAAAAAAGAGGATTTTCCGCAATGCAAAGCCGGAAGTCAGAAACTACTTAAGTAAACTGGATGCCTTTTGTTCTCCCGCGGCTTTCTGGTATTCGGCATGGCACGAAGGGTTGTGCTCAATGCAGGAACTCAAGCTGGCAAAACAGTATTATAGTGAACAGTGGTATTATGCGGGAGATTGAGTGAGGCGAGGGCGATAGCCATGAAGAAGCCGGGACGATGTAAGATTTGCGGGAAGGAGAGCGACGATATAAGCTGGCACGGGTTATGTCCAGACTGCTCGGCAAACCGGTGGCTTGACGCGTACCGCCAGCTTCAGGAAAAACACGGGCCGGTCTATGCGAAGTGGAAGACAGGTGTTCTTAGGTCGCTCAAGTCAAAGGGGAGGAAGAAGCGTGCGGAGCGAAAGTGAGATAAGAGCCCGGCTGGAACGCGTCAGGCGCATCCGCGACGACGCCGTGAAGCGCGGGTGGATCGAGCTTATCGCCATGTGCGAGAAAGA
>JAFCZZ010000160.1 GCA_019314085.1 Deltaproteobacteria bacterium
GGAGAATACGTACATGCCAATATACGAATATCGATGTACCCTCTGCGGGAAGGAATTTGAAATGATCCGGTTTGCGCAGGATGATGATAAAGAGATAACATGCCCTGCATGCGGGAAGAAAAAGGTTGAAAAGGCGATATCTCTCCCCGCCGGGTCGCATGGGTCCTGTCAGGCCTGTTCTGGAGGGGGGACATCCCCTTTTACCTGAGGCTGATCTGTGCCCCGACGTGATCGGGGCTGACATATGGGGGTTCCGGTTGGGATGTGATGTCGGACCTTCACAGATGAAAGATAGGTGCGATGTCCCGACTGGTCGATCTCTGGCAACATATTCCGGAGCACATCAACCCGGCGTTTCTGGAAATAGGTTCCTTTCAGCTTCGTTACTACGGGCTCATGTATCTCGTTGCCTTCTCTGTTGTCTACCTCCTCGTTGTCCACAGGATACGGAACGAACAGTTCGAGTACTCGGAGGAGACGATCCAGGACTATTTTGTATGGGCGATAGCGGCCCTTCTGATAGGAGCGAGGCTCGGATATGTCCTCTTCTATAATCTTGAATACTACGCGGCGCACCCCCTTGCCATCGTGTTCCCCTTTGACATTTCAGATGGGTTCCGATTTGTCGGGATCAGCGGTCTGTCATATCATGGCGGGCTTGTCGGTATTATCCTTGTCTCTATTCCCTTTTTCCGCAGTCATGAAATCAATCTCTGGCGGTTTGCCGACCTCTTCTGTCCGGCGATTCCCCTGGGATATACCTTTGGAAGGATCGGGAATTTTCTGAATGGTGAACTGTACGGCCGCGTGACGGATGTGTGGTGGGGGATGTATTTTCCGCTGGATCCGCTCCATGCCCTCCGTCACCCGTCACAGTTGTATGAGGCTTTTTTTGAGGGAATTTTCCTGTCCGCGATTCTGTGGATTATCAGAAAAAAAGAATATCTCAAGGGGATGTTGTTTCCCCTGTACCTTATTGGATATGGGACGGTACGGTTTTGTATTGAATTCTTCAGACAACCCGATCCTCAGGTTGGACTTGTTGCGGGGGTGCTCAGCATGGGGCAGATGCTCTGCCTCGCCATGATTGTCGTTGGTATAGCTGTCATGGGTATTAAAAAAAGACAGGGAGGGACTGTATGAACAGGAGACTGGTAATCGTTGGAGGGGGTGCGGGAGGACCGTCCGCCGCTGCGGAGGCAAAGAGGCGAGATCCGTCATTACAGGTAACGATGGTAGAGGGGGGGGAATTTGTTTCGTATGCCGCCTGACCCATGCCCTATTACATCGGTGATGTAATCAAAGATTCGAAAGCCCTTATCGCGAGGACCCCCGAAAAGTTTGAAGAAACAGGAGTGCACGTACGGCTCAATACCCGGGTTGAGGAGATTGAGGCCGACAAAGGGGCCGTCTTCTTGGCGGGGGGCGAACGGATACCATACGATCTTCTCGTCGTGGCGACGGGAGCCGAGGCAACCCTCCCCGACATACCGGGTACAAACCTGGACGGGGTCTTTGTCCTGAAGAACCTGCGGGATGGTTTGGACATCAAGGAATATATCACGCACAACCAATGCCGCACGGCGACAGTCGTCGGGGCCGGTTTTATCGCCATGGAGATGGGAGAGGCCCTGAAAACCCTCGGTCTGGAAACCCGTATCGTGTACCGGGGCGAGCTTCCGGTCAAGAAATGGGACCCGGCCTTCTCCGCGATGGTTTTGGAGGAGCTGACGAACAACGGCGTAATCTTTATGGCTCACCAGTCTCCGGTTGCTGTTGAAAAAGGGTCACAGTCGCGACTGTCCCTGGTAACAGACAGAGAGAAGATAGAGACGGACATCATCATCTTCGCCCTTGGTGTGAGACCCGACACAGCCCTGGCGCGCGGGGCGGGTCTTGCCGTAGGGGAATCGGGTGCCATCAGTGTGGATTCCTCGCAGCGTACCTCACGTGAGGAGATCTTTTCCGCTGGTGATTGCTGTGAATCATATAACCGGGTGAGCAAGCAGTGGGTGTATATCCCGCTGGGAGATATCGCGAACAAACAGGGGCGGGTGGCAGGGCGAAATATCGGTGGATATCCCATGACATTTCCAGGAGTTGTAGGTGCTCAATCCTTTAAGGTGTTTGGCCTGGAGGTTGCCATGACCGGCCTTGATGAAAAGACGGCAGAGCGGAGCGGATACGCTCCCGCGAGCACCATAATCTGGGGAAGGTCCGTGGCGGCTTCTCTGGGAGGAGGACACCGATTAGGGGTCAAGCTGATTGCGGACAAGACATCGGGAAAACTGCTGGGCGCGCAAACAGTGGGACAAGATGGGGCGGTAGGCCGCATCAACACCCTGTCGGTATGTCTCTGGTCGGGTATGGGGCTTGACGAGATCGGCTATATGGACCTTGCCTACAGCCCACCCTTCGGCGGGGCCTGGGATGTGATTCATACGGCGGCCCAAGTCTTGAAGAAACAGTTGTAACCGTTCCCTTCATGTTACAACCGGTTTGCAGGGGGTACTGTATGTAAGTAGCGTGGATGCACCGTCGGTCACCCTTCCCGGGCTGGCATACCTGTCTTCTGCTTTTTCGATTTCCCGTATGCTGTCCATCGTTTCCCGAGGGTAATGGTGACCTTTATCCGTGCTTCAGGGATGGGTTCACTACGGTGTGAATTGAACAACAGGAGCGCGTGTGAGGGACTAGGACGGCCGAAAAACATTGACAATGTCCTGCAAATATTTTACTTTTCAGATGGTTTTCCCAGAACAGGAATGTTCTAACGATACACATATCTGAAAGGAGGGGCATTATGTTTGAGAAGAAAAAGCTGATCCCATTCGTTGCACTGATTATCGCTTTGTCGATGATCTTTGCCGGGCCGGTATGTGCACAGCAAAAAAGTTTCTTTGCCATCGCCACTGGGGGTACGGGGGGTACGTACTATCCTCTGGGGGGTGTTCTGGCGCAGGCCCTGTCCAACAAAATACCCAACCTTATTATCACTGCCCAGTCGGGTAACGCATCTGTCGCGAACTGCAATCTCATCAAAGGCCATCAGATCGAGTCGGGGTTTGTGCAGAATAATGTCGCCTACGCGGCATATAACGGGGTTGCACAGTTTGAAGGGAAACCCGTTAAAAATCTGAGGGCCATTGCCTCTCTCTACCCTGAGACTATCCAGATCGTTGCCAGAGAGGGGGCTGGGATAAAGAGCGTGGTCGACCTGAAGGGAAAAAAACTGATTCCGGGTGACCGGGGAAGCGGGACCGAGGTGGATTGCAAGTCGGTCCTGTGGGGTATCGGTCTTACCTATGATGATTTTGCCAGTGTTGACTGGCTCAGCTTTGCCGGTGCCGGGCAGAGACTGAAAGACAGGCAGGCCGATGTGGCGTTTATTACGGCCGGGTGGCCGACAGCGGCCATAACGGAACTGGCCACAACATCGGACATTACCCTTGTTTCGCTGGATGACAAAACCATAGCAAAGATCATCAAAAAATACCCATTCTACGCGAAGGTCTCTATCCCCGCGGGTACGTACAAGGGGGTGACTGTCGATACCCCGGCCATTACCACGATGGCTCAGTGGGTGGTGGATGCCGATGTTCCGGAGGAGATCGTGTACAAACTGACCAAGGCCCTGTGGGATAAGGGAACGTTTGTCCTGCGCAAAAAGGGTGACAAGGCTGCCGAGGCGCCAAGTGGAGCTGAAATTATGGCGAAGGCCCATGCCAAGGGCAAGGATGTCACCCTCAAGACGGCACTCGACGGTGTGGCAATCCCCCTGCATCCGGGTGCGGCGAAGTTCTATAAGGAGAAGGGCATGGTTCAGTAGGGGAAACCTGATAGTGTAAGGAGGTACCCGGGCACCGCTTTTTGGTGCCCGGTCCTTATGGATAAGAAAAGAATAGCCATTGTTTCTTCTCTTGCCGTTCTTTGTCTCTCTCTTTTTCTTCCCTGTCATGTGTTGCGAATAGAGGCAGCAAGGGAACATCAGACGGTGTTCGTGCACAGAATCCGGCCGGATGACACCTTTTCGACCACCTATATCCATTCGGTTGAACTGTCACCGGTCCGGGAGTATTTCAGGATCGACAGGTACTTCAGGATCGTGCTCTATGAAACGCACTTCTCTTCCTGTAATACCGGTCTTCCAACCACCCTTTCCGGAGATGAAAAACTCTCCATCGATGGTGACCACCTGCGGATCTCCAATATGGAAAGGGTCGTCTCGGGGCTTGATCTCTGGGTCAATGAACAATACGACAACAGACTGCAACTGGGAGAGGGCACGACCCTGAATCTCCCGTCTCTGGCGGGAGACACACTCCTGCGGGTGACCATAGAACAGGTACCAGTATTCAAGCTTTTATATCTGAAGGCAAACGGAGCTAAATAAAGGAGTCGTCATGGCATTGCAGGAAACCGCAGCGACCTCCGGGCACGTGGAAATACTTGAAAAGTACGATCCGGAACTCCGGTTCCGCCAACTCACCGGCATTACACTGAAGCTTGTTTTTTTTATGACGCTGGTTCTGTCGATATTTCATATCTATACGGCGGGGTTTGGGGTTTTTCAGGAATGGAGGCATCGGGCGTTTCACCTGGCGTTTGTCCTGCCGCTTGTCTATTTCCTGTATTCGATACGAAAAGGCAGAGAACAGGAGGTGAAGCACCTTGTCTATGATGTTATCTACGGCACGGTAGGCGCTTCCCTTGTGAGTACTCTCTTCCGCGAGATCATGGACCTTACCGGGTACGCCACGCTTGTCCTGTTCGCTGTCTCTTTTCTCTTTATCATCTATTTCAAGCGCAGAGCGTTTTTGTCGAGCCGACTCTTTGTTTATGCAGACTTTGTGATATTCACGCTGATGATAGGGGTTCTCCTCTTCGGCGCCAGT
>JAFCZZ010000627.1 GCA_019314085.1 Deltaproteobacteria bacterium
TCATTGCAGACGACCGGCCCTATGCCGGGATGACATATATCGCGATCGGTTTCCACGGCAAGAACACCCGGCAGATGGATACCCTTGAGCTCGACGTGGGAATTATCGGCCGTCGCTCCTATGCCGATGATTATCAGAGAGCCGTCCATAATTGGATCGAGGTAACCGATCCCAAAGGCTGAGAGCATCAGCTCCGCGATGAACCGATTTTCAACGCCTTCTTTGAGCGCAAATGGCGGCTGCTCCGAGCGGAATACATGCGGGGCCTTAACTCCGACTTCATCCCCCACATAGGAGGAGGTGCCGGAAACGCCTTCACCGGTGCCAGCGCGGGGGGAGAGATCCGGTTCGGCTGAAATCTCCCGAATGACTTCGGGACCTATATCATCAGGCCCGGCTCGGACAGCAATGCCCCCCTGGATAGCACCGATCCGCGGCTCTCCCGCCCCCGCCGCTTCGGTTTCCACCTCTTCCTCGCCGCCAATGGAACTGCCGTGGCACACAATATCCTTCTCGACGGAAACACGTTCCGAGACAGCCACAGCGTCGATAAAAAACACTTCGTTGCCTGTTTTGTCGGAGGAATCGGAATCATCGCCGGCCGTTTTAAGATTACGTATTCCCACGTCTATCAGACAAAAGAGTTTAAGACTCAGGAAAAAGACCAGCAGTACGGTTCGGTATCGGTATCCTATACATTCTGAGCATTTATTGCCCGGAACCTCCCGGCTATTATCTTGCAACAAATCCCAAGGTTTGATAGTGTCCGCCCGTGCCAGCATGTGGAAGAGCCTTCCCGAGCACACGAAAATATCTGAGTGGGAGATGCCGTATGGAATCAAATCTTTTTATCCCAAAGCAGTACACGCCGCTGCTCGATCTGCGTGAAACGGAAAAGGCCATCGGTCAGATTAAGTCTTTTTTTCAGACAAACCTGTCGTTCGAACTAAACCTGATGCGCGTGACGGCACCCCTGTTCGTCAAGGCGGGCACAGGGATTAATGACGATCTCAATGGAATTGAACGGCCCGTCTCTTTTAACATAAAGGGAGCCGGCAACATGGGTGTTGAGATGGCGCAGTCTCTCGCGAAATGGAAGAGGATGATGTTGGCGGATTACGGCGTAAAACAGGGGCATGGTCTATGCGCCGACATGAATGCCATAAGGCCGGACGAGGTACTGGACAACACGCATTCAATATATGTGGACCAGTGGGACTGGGAAAGGGTGATATCAGAAGAGGAGCGAAATCTGGACGTTCTGAAGTGTGTCGTCAGAAAGATATACGACGTCATCCGGCGGACGGAAAAGTACATCTGCTACCGGCGGAAAGGTATTGAGCCGATCCTTCCCGAAGAAATCACCTTCATACACAGCGAAGAGCTGGAGGAAAGAGCTGGAGGATCGGTATCCCGATCTCTCCCCCAAAGAGCGGGAAAACATCATCTGCCGGGAAGAGGGTGCCGTCTTCGTGATCGGCATCGGCTCGGCACTGAAAAACGGCAAACCTCACGACGGCCGCGCTCCGGACTACGATGACTGGTCAACCCCAACCGGCGCCGGACGCACGGGGCTCAACGGAGACATCCCCCAACCGGCGCCGGACGCACGGGGCTCAACGGAGACATCCTCGTACACTACCCCCTCTTCGATTGCGCATATGAACTCTCCTCTATGGGTATCCGGGTGGACCCGGATGCCCTCCTCAGACAACTGGAGATTACGGGCAACAACGAACGCAAAGAGCTGCTCTTTCACCGGCGTCTTCTGAATGGTGAGCTACCCCTCTCTATCGGAGGAGGGATCGGCCAGTCACGGCTCTGCATGTTTTATCTGCGAAAGGCCCATGTCGGCGAGATACAGGCAAGCATATGGCCCGAGGACATGATTGAGAGGTGTCGTAAAAACAAGATTTTTCTATTATAAGAGGACGGACGTACCATGAAACGCACCAAGATAGTTGAACTGTTTAAATCAGACACGCCGGAAGAGAAGGTCCTCATCAAGGGATGGGTCCGAACCAGACGCGATTCAAAGGGATTTTCCTTTATCGAGATCAACGACGGGTCATGCCGTGCGAACGTGCAGGTCATCGCGGATCAGGGTCTGAACAACTACGACGATATCCTGAAGCTGTCGACGGGCAGCGCGGTGGCCGTCACCGGAAGCATGGTAGCCTCAAAGGGCGCAGGTCAGGCATGGGAAATACAGGC
>JAFCZZ010000161.1 GCA_019314085.1 Deltaproteobacteria bacterium
GCCATATACCCTGTCAACACCAGTTCGTCACTGTCGACCTTTTCAAACCGCGCCTTCGTCGTGACAACGCACCGGATCTTCTTGCCAGGACAGGTGATATGTTCGACGGCCGGGACGAACTGCCCTTTATTTTGCTGCACAACGACGATGGTTTCCCGTGCCGCCGTGGCGACATCGTTGGCGCCGCCTGAGCCGACGATAAATTGTCCGTTCATTCGCACCGAATTCACGTTGCCCCATTGATCGATCTGAGCAGCGCCGATGGCACCCAGGCAGCGGTTGGTATCACCTCCCATATGCAGACCCAGGATCTCGAAGATATCGGAAAGCATCGTGGCGGTGGGAATGTTTCGGTAGTTGAAAACAAAGGGGTCCGCAGGTCGGGGATTATAGTTATAGATTCCGACCTCCGCCATGACGGCAAATTGGTAGGCCCGGTCACGAAGGGCGTGCCATGCCAGGATCGTCCCAAGGGTTGCCTGTCCGATCCCGCAGAGGACCGTTTTGTAACCATGAAGGGGTATCTTCCGGACGATCTCCCTCGACGCCTGAATCACCATCCGCTCGATGGCACCGGCGGGCGCGACCTTTTGGTTTTCTCTACAGAAATCGTCGAGCTCGGGTCGCCAGGACTGGGGCGTGGCGACGAAATACAGCTTCTCTATCCTCTCGGCACCCAGCTTCTCCACATATTCTGCCTGGTCGGCGACACCGAGAACCCATTTATCAACCCACCTCTGGTAGTCCTGCTCGTCTCTCTGCGCCCTACGGTGTTCCTTCAGAAAGTCGTAGTCATTTCCATAGGGTGTCAGTTCCGGCGCACTTCGCGCATAATACCCCCCGGGGTGAGAACCGTAGGGGGCGTGGCTGACGGACAGGACCTTCTCGGAGGGGATCCTCCCCAGATGGGCGTAGCGGCGGATAAAATCGGTATCAACGATGTGCTCGGCCGTCACGATTACGCCGGTGCGCGCCGCCAGGGGACCATAGACATTCTCGGCAAGGGGGGGGAAACAGATCGCATTGCCGGCAGGATCGCTGGCCCAGGTGTGGACAAAGCTGATATCGGGATTGTAGGCCTTGACCAGCCCTGTCACGCCCCCCTCGGCAAAGGGATCCTCAATCTCCTTGAACGCGTGGGGAACCTCGGCACCCAGGGAGCTTCCGACGAGTGAGCGCGTCGTTACGAAGGGCACCCCCATGGCGCCCGCCATCAGCCGCTGACAGATCGTCAGCATGGTCCAGTTTTCTATCTCGATCTCACCCCGATCAAGGGCCCTGACAATGACGGGACTGGGTCCGGGGGTTGGATAGCCGTCCCCGGCAAACGAGACGATCCCCTTTTTGATGAGCTTGAGGTGTACCAGGGGAAGCATGGTGCCCGTCAGACCCAGACCGATATATTCGAATCGGGGATCGGTCCCCTGAAACTGCCGACACAGCTCATACATGGCGGCGCCGGGGCGCGAATGGAGCCCGCAGGGATTGATCTTCATTTCCGGTTGTACAAAGGTCCGGACAGCCTCCGACAGCGGCATCACCTTGCTGTCGGTAGACGGATGCAGGGTATCAAACCTGGTTTCAATCAAATCCTTCCATGACGGCATGCTTCTTCCCCCCTATTTTTTTTGATCTCGCTTTCAGTTAAGCGTTTGACTGTCATACGCTCCAGACGATCAGTTTCTCTTCCCCGCTCTATCGACGGGCTCCCCCCTACCCCCAATTCGTTTATTCCGTATCATCTTCTATGATGGCGCCACACTCCTCACAACGGTATCGGACAATAATACCAACTGACTGTGTCTGCAGGAATTCATGGATCTCCTTACTCTTCCGCTACAATACCGACACTCTCCGAAATTGGCCGGTGATTCGTTTTATGAAACGGCTTGAACCGTACGGCTGTTGTGGGAATACGGCACGCAGTGTCCACATCGCACTCTGCCTTCGCCTCGAGATAATAACAAGAGCCAACTGTATTGTATTCACATTAATTTATAACTTTTTTACTCACCTTCTGTAAGACCGACAGACTCTGGCTGTGCCCCGTGATTCGTTTCGTGAAACGCATTGGAGCTCAAGGCTGTCGTAAGAATAAGGCCAAGGGTACTGAGTATGGCGCAACCAAGAAAAGCCACCTGATAGCTATGGGTCACATCGAATATGTGACCGGTCAGCCATGGACCAAAAGCGCCTCCTATCGTAAAACCGAAAGCAACAACACCCAGGATAGAGCCATGTGATCTCAAACCGAACAGGAAAGCCACCATCGGCGATTCAACGGTAACACACCCCCCGTAGGCAAAACCGAACATGCCGGCAAAACAATAGAGCTCCCAGGCCATTGTTGCCGAAACCAACCAGAACAAGGCTGCCGCCATCAGAAGAAAACTGAAGATCAATATATTACGGCTTCCAATGGTATCCGAAAGTTTTCCGAGCAGCAGTTTCCCGGCAATACTCGCCCCGCCCAGTGTGGCCAGGACTTTTGCGGCGCCGGCAGAGGAAATTCCCAGTTCCGTGGAATGCGCTGCGATATGAACCATGATGGAAAAAATACAGGATCCAAAGCAGAAAATCATGACGAAAAAGAGCCAAAACGGGATCGTGTAGAGGGCCTCCCCCAAGGAAAGCCCTTCGCTCCCCGGGCTGAGATCTATTTGATTCCCCTGATCCAACCCGTCTGCAACCTGCTCCACCACGGAGGGATCACGTTTGAGGAGTTGTGATGAGAGGACAACCACCGCCAAAAGGATACTGCCGAGGATTATATAGGATAGACGCCAGCCATATGTCGAAATAAGGCGGTTCGCTAATGGTGGTCCGATCACAGCGCCGATGCCTATTCCGGCTGCCGCAATACCCGTCATCATGCCCCTCCTTTTGACAAACCATCTGGCCAACGTTGACATGATCGGTACAAAGCCACCCACCATTCCGGCTCCCACAATCACTCCATAGAAGAAATAGATCTGCCACGGGGCACTGATCTGAGACATCAGGATATAACCGATACCCAAAAGCACTCCACAGATTGACATCACCAGACGAGGGCCAAACCTGTCGTTTACCCAGCCTATGGCAATACCCGCCACGCCCATGGTTATGGAAGATAATGAGAAGGCGCCCGATGTCATGGCCCTGGTCCAACCAAACTCACTCAGGAGGGGTTTAAAAAAGACGCCAAAGGAATAGTATACAGCCCAAATGACCATCAGAATAAGCGTAGCGGCGGCGACCACAACATGTCCATAGAAAATTTGAGTTCCAGAATCTCCCTGTGTTCCTGTGTCCATTATTGTCTGATGCCTCCTCAAGGGGTCTGCACGACCCGTTTCCATTAGTTATCTGATTCGGTTTGCGATCCCGCCCCCTCATTTCGACAAAAATCCTGCATACCCTTTGGAAAAAAAAGGACTGTCAGCCGCCGCCAACGGCATAACCCCCTTGTTTACGATCATTTAAGCATTTAAATATCATAAAAGACAGATCTTTTTAACCCCCGTACTGTTTTTTTGTCAAAGATTTATTCCGTGAATGTTACTCTTTTTTGTAAAAGATTAATTTCGGGAATGCCACACATAATACTCCTGGGCCTTTTTGTTGACAGCCAGGGGCCTTTACCCTATAGTACGCTTGCTTTTTACGGTACAACGATTTGCAGGAAACTCCATCCCCGAGGACATGAAATGAACGACACGATCACCCCCTCCGAACTGGCAGGGTTCTTTAAACCGAAAAGTATCGCCATTATCGGCATCTCCCGGAGCGCTTCCAGCTTCGGGGGAGCGAGTTTTATGAATCACTTTCTCAAGGCCGGATATCCGGGGACTATTTATCCGATTAATCCGAGGGCTGCCGACGTTCAGGGGATCAGGGCGTATCCCGATCTGGCATCTCTTCCGGAGGTTCCGGATCTCGTCATGATCGCAGTCCAGGCCGCCGCCGTGCCAACTATCCTCGATGAGTGCGGCCACCTGGGGATCAGATATATCCACATCCTCTCCGCCGGGTTCGGCGAACTTGGAACGGAGGAGGGAGCGATACTCGAGAGACAGGTGACCTCCACCGCAACTGAGCATAACCTCCTCATCATGGGACCGAACTGTATGGGGCCCTATTGTCCCGCCGCAAAACTGACGGCCTGGGGGGGTATACCGGGGAGGGACGGCGGTCTCGGAATTATATCACAGAGCGGCGGCATAACGCAGCGGCTGACCGAGCAGGTCTCGACCCTGGGCGTGGGAGTGAGCAAGGCTGCCAGCATAGGAAATGCGGCGGTACTCGACAGCCCCGACTACCTCGCGTATATGGCCGGTGATGATGACATTGATGTCATCGCGATGTACCTGGAAAGCGTCCGGGACGGGAGGCGCCTCTTCGAGCTTGCCCGGGCCACAGCGCCCCGAAAGCCCATCCTCCTCTTGAAGGGAGGACAGACACAGGTAGGAGCCGCTACGGTGGCATCGCACACGGGGACCATGGCGGGCAATCAGCGTCTGTGGAATGCCTTTTTCGAGCAGACGGGCGTCATCCCCGTATCCTGTATGAACGAGTGGGCTGATTCGATACTGGCTTTTTCGTCCCTCCCAAAGACCGAGGGAGGCGGCCTCTTTATCATCGGCGGGGGGGGCGGGAACAGTGTCATCTTTTCAGACAGTGCCGTGAGGGAAGGTTTCACCATTCCCTCACTGTCTCCCGAAAGCATGGGGAAGATCCGTCCCATAGTCCCCGTGGCGGGGAGTATAGCCGGAAATCCCCTCGATCTGTGGGAGGCCTTTGTAAACGGAGATCGTCTCTGCAATCTTCTGGATGTGGCGTATCGCGACCCGCAGATCCACATGGTGATCGTCGATCGCCTGATCCCGC
>JAFCZZ010000162.1 GCA_019314085.1 Deltaproteobacteria bacterium
GCCCGGCAGATTTGGGATGAGGCCCGATTCGCCTATGTGATCGAGTTGAAGCAACTGATCAAGGCGGCCGTCAAACGCGGTGACGTCACGACGGTGGTGATGAGTCGCCTGGAAAACCTCTTCCGTTCTGAATTGGAAGGGCGCACGCCGAGCGGGCCGTCCCTGGAACGGTGCCCGATCGACGTCACGGCCAAGCTGCTCTGCATCTCACGCCAAACCCTGCACAAATATCATAGGGAGAAGGGCCTGGCCCGGAACACCGACGGCACCTACAACCTGTTGGCCGTTGTGCCCTGGTACGTGAACTGGATCGAAAACAAGGCGATGACGGGGGGCCCGTTAACGGTGGCGGATTTGCAGCGGCACGAACGCGGGCTGGAGATCCGGCAGCGGCGGTTGGAGCGGCAGGGGTTTCTGGTCGATTCGCGTGAGGTGGTCAAGGGCTTGCTCGCCCGCGAGCAGGCGGCGATGGATGCCCAGCACCATAAGGCCGAGGACCTGGCCCGCAAGTTGGAAGGGCAGGCGTTCGCCGCCCGCGTCGAAGTGATTCATACCTGGTGCGATCGTCAGCGGGCCGAACGCTTGCGGCTGCCCGAGCAGGTGACGTTGGTCGCCGGGGCAAGGGAAAAGCTCGAGGAATTACTGGCCCTGCTGACACCCAGTGAGGAGGGCACACCATGATCACTGTGCCCCTGGGTGACTTCTGGGGCCTGGAACCGGCCGAAAGAGATATGCTGGTTCCGGCCGCGCGGCCGACCCTGCCCGATTGGGCGGAAGAGGCCGTCTATCTGCCCAAGGGCGTCACTGATTTTCCCGGATTCTTTTCTTTCGATTACGCCCCGTATCTGCGCGGGCCGGCCGAGGCCCTGACGGACAACTTCACCCGCGAGGTCTGGCTGCAGAGTCCGACGCAGGCGGGCAAATCGTTTCTGAGTTATCTTCTATTCGCCTATACGCTGGTAGTCCGGGCGTTGAATTTTCTGCTGGTGTTGCCGGACGAACCGACGGCCAAGAAGCGAATGCGGCGGTTGCGGCGGCTATGCAAAGCCAATCCGGATCTGCTCGCGGTCCTCGGGGGCCAGCCGGAGACCCTGAATATTGGCGAACCGACGAGTCTGGAGCGCATGGAGGTGATTATTGCGTGGGCCCATTCGGCCAGTGCCCTGGCCGACGTCTCCACGCCGATCATTTGTGCCGACGAGGTGGGCAAATACCCGGCTTCGGTCGGCAAAGAGTCGGATCCGATCAGCCTATTCCGCCATCGCCAGGAACGGCTGAGCAGTATCAGTAAACTGTTGGCCGGCTCAACGGCGGTGTGGGTGGGTGATTTATTCGATCGGGAATTCCGTAGCGGGCAACTATTCGAATACCACCTGATCTGCCCCTACTGCGATCGGTTCTTCCTGCCGGACAACGACAACATGATCCTGGGCAAGGACGGCCAGGGCGAATTCCTGCCGCCGGAACGCTACGAGGCCGACCGCGAGAACAAGCTGGCCTGGTTCGAGTGTTCGCTCTGTCACGAGCGCTACACCGACGCCGACCGGGCGTTGGCGACGCAAGGCGGGCGGTGGGTGCCGCGCGGGGCCGAGATCGCCGCCGATGGCACGCTATCGAGAGAGCCGCCACCGGCGGTGCGCAAGAGTTTCCACATCCATATGTGGGCGATCCATCCGCAATTCCAGCCGATCTGGCGTCTGGCCGCCGGGTGGGTGCGGGCGATTGCGGCGTTGCGCATCGGCAATCGCCTGCCCCTGCAGGATTACCGCAATAGCGTCCAGGGCCTACCGTGGGAGATCAAGGCCAAGGTGCCCAAGGCCAGCGAATTGGCCCAGAATGTGGGCGACTACGCCGAGGGGACGCTGCCGTGGGGCGTGCAATTTGTCACCGCCGCCGTCGACGTGCAATTGGACCACGTGTGGGTGATGGTCAAGGGCTGGGGCTACGGCGCCGAAACGTGGCTGATCGTCTATACCCGGGTCAATACCGGGGACACCTCGATTTTGCAGAATTGGCGGCCCGTCGAGCAGTTTCTGTCGCGTGCGTGGCCGTCGGCCGGGGCCGGCCAGCCCGATCAGCCGATTTGTCTGGCCGGCATCGACTGTGGCTACCACAAAGAGACGGTGCAGGATTTCGTCCGGATGACCGACTTGCCCGCGATCGCCGTGCGCGGTGAGGATAGCGTGACCAAACGCACGTATAACGTCGTCCACGAAAAGGAAACGGGGGCGACGCGCTTCGATTTGAATACCAACGCCCTGAAGGATCGCGTCTATCACGCCTACTACGAGACCGATCCGGGGCCCGGCTACGGGCATTTGCCGCACGGGACGACCGAAGAGGTGTTCGAACAGTTGGCCAGTGAGGAGAAAAAGTTTGTCCGCAAGGGGATGCGTGAAATCGCGGTGTGGGTGAAAAAGGGCCCGCACGTGGCCAACCATGCCCTGGATTGCGACGTCTACGCAACCGCGGCGGCCGAAATCGCGGGACTGTGGCAATTGGATCGTATGCCGGAGGCCCCGGCCGGTGACAAGTCACAAAAGAGCGACATCCGGCCCGCGCGGCCGGGTTTCCTGGATCGTTTACCGAATCTACAGAGTTGAAAGGACCAAGCATGTTGCCGGGAATCATTGTACTGGCAGGCGGGTGTGTGTCACTCGTCTTATTTTTCGCGATTTTCGACCTAAAGATAAGGGAGTTTTTTGTGTTCACGATGATTGGAATAAGCGCATTGGCCATAGTCTGCACAATATGGGCCGGGATACACGCAATCGCAAGACATATCATCGACTGATATGGGGTTTTTGGACAACATTCCGGACTTGGGACTGCCCGCCAAGGCGGCGGCACCGGCCGAAAAACGCACCGTGGAGGCGGTGGTGGGGGCCAATTGCGTGCCGTTTTTGAAGGTGCGCTGCCCGAAATGCGGTTCGGATAAATGCCCGGTTTACGATTCCGCCCATGTCCCCTATCGCTATCATAAGTGCGAATGCGGCTGGAATTTCCAGAGCTACGAGGTGAATTGGTCGGATTCCGGGCCGGAAAAAAAAGTGTAAGTCCTTACTAATTCTTAGTAAGCAGCCCCTTCTGATAAGTTTGCAAAACCCGCAAGATAGTGGGCATGGCCTACACGAATGCACAGATGTTGGACATGCTGGACACGGCGATCGAAGCTCTGCTGACCGGTAAATTGCAGAGTTACACGATCGCCAACCGCAGTTATACCAAGCTGGATCTGGATGTGTTGATGAAATCCCGCGACCACTACGCGCAGAAGGTCACCAATGCCGAGCCGATGGAGCAAAGGGTGGTGGAATTCTGATGCGCGAATCCCTAACAGCGCGAATCGCCGGTCGCATGGAGAATATGCTCGCGGTACTGAGTCCCGAGCGGGCCGTGCGGCGGCGTCAATTCCGGTTTGCCTACGATGCCCTGGCCAATCACCGCACGCACGAGAGCCGCACCCGCAGCACGGGCCGAACCGGCGATAGCGATTTGGACGAGGCGTCGCTGGATCGCCTGCGGGAAATCTGCCGGGATCTCGGCCGCAACAATCCCCTGGTCAAAGGGCTGCTGCTCACCGAGGCCGACGATGTGGTGGGCACCGATACGCAGATTCAGGTGCGGACCGAGGACGAAGGCTGGAACAAGGCGGCCGAGGCGATCGTCAAGGAAACGATGATCGACCGGACGTGCGACGTCACGGGCCGATTCAACCTGCACAAGCTCCTGCACCTGGGCTATTTGAGCTATCGCCGGGACGGTGATGCCTTCATGGTGTTCGCCGACGATGGCCCGCAACTGATCGAGGGTCACCAGTGCGGCACGCCGACCGGCAAGCAGACCAAGGCGTTCGATATTATCAACGGCGTCGCCGTGGCGAAAAAGACTCAGCGGCTGTTGGGCTACTACATCGGCCTCCCGAACAAGTGGGGCTATATCGCCGCCGAGACCTGGACCCAATATCCGGCCGGCGACGTTTTTCATATCTTCAATCCGGATCGAGCTTCGTTCACGCGGGGCGAACCGGTCCTGACGCCGTCGGTGACCTGGATCGACAAGCTGTTTCGTTACGCCGATGCCGAACTGGTGGCGGCGGTGGTCAATGCGGCGCTGGCGCATTATGTCACGATCAACGACAACGGCCGCGTGCCGACCGCCTGGACGAAGGGGCGTTATTCCGACGGGAAGACGAACGACAATCAGAAGGTCGAGAAAATCGAACCCGGTATGATCAAGTACCTCAATCAGGGTGAGGGGATTACCGCCGTGACGCCGAACCGGCCGGCGGCGGCGTTCGATCCATTCATGCTGCGGATGTTGATGATTGTGTGCCGCCCGTTGTGCATGCCGCTAATGGTGGGGACGCTGGACTTTTCCGGGGCCACGTTTATGAATGCGCGCATCGCCTACCAGGCGGCGCAGAAAAACTATCGCCGCGAGCAGGCCCACATCGTGATTCCCTGGGCCACGCGGATCGCCCGTTGGCGGCTCGATAAAGCGATCGCCGATGGCGACTTGACGGCCCGCGAGACCTACGGCATCGAAATCAAATGCCAGCGCTGGCCCTATGTGGATCCCTACCGCGAGTCGCAGGCCAATAAAAACAATCTAGACGCCGGCATTACCACCGCCGGGACATTGATCGAAGAGGCGGGCGGCGACTATCGGGCCCATTGTGAGCGGGTGGTGCGGGAAGCGGAAATTCGCAAAAAAACCGGCGTGGATGCAGCCCGACCGCAACCGCCGGAGAAACCGGAGGCATCCGATGACGACGGAAAATAGGCATTGGGACGGCAGCGAGACGGCACCGCCGGCCGCGTGTCAATTCGTGGAATTCGACGCGATCCAGTTTGCCGCCGATGCCG
>JAFCZZ010000163.1 GCA_019314085.1 Deltaproteobacteria bacterium
GGGTCCTCTACAGTCGGAGTCATATCCTCCCCTGAGGGGTATGCGTGCATACCACACGATCAGGGCGGCCTCTATCGCGTTCTGGAGGAGGAGGGCCAGGTCGAATCTTTCTCCCCTCAGCTCATCGGCAAGGCGTATCTTCCCTCCAATACCATCGTGTCTGCCGGGACTCTGAAACACGATAACATCGTCGATGTCGGGGCAGGCCCGATAGAGATCCGCCACCCAGGGTTTTGCCAGCACGGCAATCCGCGCGCGGGGAAAGGTTCGCCTGACGGAGGATACCGCAGGGAGACTCATAATGACATCCCCGATCCAGTTGGTTCCCCGGACCAGTATCTTCTCGATCCTTTCAGGGACGATATCCCTGTATTTTCTTGCCTTCAGTGGCCCGTTCGTCATTCTCGTGTGGCCTGTTCTTTCGGGTTTTCAACTATCTGTGACTTTTTGGTCTTCCATCTCTGGTGGAGCCAGAACCACTGTTCGGGGTGCTCTCGTATCATCTCTTCGATGATATTCGTGAAGTGTTGCGTGTTCTCAAGAATGTCCCTGTCATAGTCACCGGTTTGTATAATGTCAACCTCCTTCCCGACAACAAGCCGGTATCGTCCATCCTTCATCCTGTAGGTAAAGGCGGGGATAACCGGCGCACCCGTCTGAAGCGCGATGGCGGCAAGGCCCGAGGTTGTGGATGCCGGTCTGTCGAAGAAATCCACGAAAACGCCCTCCCGCCATGCGACATTCTGATCTGCCAGAATGCCGATATTTTCATTCCTGCTGAGAAATCTGATCAGCCTCCTGGCGGCACCCCCCTTGGGAATAAGCTGGGTTCCTGAATGGCTTCTTACCCGGTCAACCATCTCTCTGATGACAGGATCGTCCATCTCCCGATATACAATATTGATCGGCTGATACAGGGTGGCACAGGCTACCGGCAGAAATTCCCAGTTTCCGAAATGCCCGGTAAAGAAGATAATCCCCTTGTTCTTTGCGTGGGCCTTCTCATAGTTCTCCCGATCCCGACCCTCGAATTCCATCCAGTCGGATATATTGTCTCTCGTTATGGAGAGGATATCAAAAAACTCGGCGGCGACGATCGCCAGATGCCTGTAACAACCCCTGGCAATTTTCGTCAGCTCCGCTATACCCTTTTCCGGAAATGCGAGCGTGAGATTATGGAGAACGATCAGCCGATTCTTCTCGGAAAAATGGTAGAACAGAATAGCCAGGGTCTTGAACAGGGCCTTCCGTATGCCCGGTGGGATCATCCTGAATGCGGCAAAGATCGTTCGCGCTGTCCGTGTCTCTTTTTTCATTTCTTCAACCGTGTAATAATATATTCCTCAAATTCCGGCTTGGAAGGAACAATCTTCATCGCAATCCTCAGCCGGTACAGATCCTGAAAAAAATCGGGGAAACGAGTCAATTTGATACCGTCCTTTTCCGTCGTCAACATAACCTGAGCGCCGGAATCGCGAAAGGCATCTCTGATATACTCAACGTCCCCTGCGGTATATACATGGTGATCCGGGAAGGGAACAAACGAGGCAACCTCCCCGCACAGGGGCTCCAGTATCCTCCGGAAACTGTCAGGTCGGGCTATGCCTGAAAATGCGCATACCCTCTTTCCCGCAAGACAGTCAAGCGGACAGGCATCTTTCGCCTGGCCTTTCACCAGATCGACCGGCCTTCGCCGGCCGCTAAAAATGGGAATCTGAGGGATTCCTTCTGAGGGCGGGGCATCAGCTTCTCCCGTCGATGTCAGTATCACCACGTCGGCTCTTCGCAGAGCCCTCAGCGGCTCACGCATCCTCCCGCGCGGAAGCATAAACCCGTTCCCGAAAGGGCGTCTGCCATCCAGCAAAACGATGTCAATATCTCGGGCCAACTGGCGGTGCTGGAACCCATCATCAAGTATCAGGACGTCAGCGTCAAAACGTTCAACGGCGGCCCTTCCCCCACAGGACCTATCCCTCGCGACAATCACGGGGACATCCGGCACGTTCTGTGCCATCAGGACGGGCTCATCACCCGCCTCCCCTGAATCCACCCTGAATCCATCAGTATATCATGCCCGTCCGACACCACATCTGCGCGTCCCTTGTCTTCCCTCTTCCCCCCATACCCTCTGCTCAGTATGGTCGGCCGCCAGCCCCGCCCCTTAAGCATCTCGGCCAGCATGATGACCATGGGGGTCTTTCCGGTCCCCCCGACCATGATATTCCCCACGCTGATAACCGCGCATGTCATCTTCTGCGCACGAAGCACACCCGTATCATATAAATAATTACGAAGGCTTACACCAGCGCGATACATGAGGGAGATCAGAAAGAGCGGCAAAAACCTCAGCAGCCTTCTGTCGTCATCAAATATCCGGGAAACAACATCGTGTAGTCTTGCCATATCCGGCCCGCCACTGACGATCTCGTAAAACGTTTCATTATCCCGACGAATCGGAATAATAAGAGGAAACAACGTATAGCAGTCTAAAAACGAGGGCTTACCGGTTTAATGCCTCTTCAGCCCTAACCTTAAGCTACTCTATCATCTCACATGCCAGCCGGGCGGCCCTGTGAGAGGCACCTGGTTCTCCCAGCATCTTGTCCACCTGCAACAGATCTCTCTTCATTTCCTCCATCCTGGATGCACTGGTCAGGAGGTCGTATACCCCGTCAGCCATTTTTTCAGGCGTTGCCTCTCTCTGTATGAGCTCGGGAACGATTCGCCTGCCCGCTATCAAGTTGACCAGCCCGATATGATCGACATGCACAAACGCCCTCCCGATACAATATGAGAGGGGTGAAACCTTGTAGACGATGATCATCGGCACACCGAGAAGCGCCGTCTCCAGTGTGGCCGTTCCTGAGGCCACGACAGCGATATCGGCCAGGCCGACGACATCATACACGTCTCCCTGTATAATCCTGACGGCAACCCCCTGCTGGCTGATCAGTCCCTGAACGAGATCACAGGAAAGGGTTTCCGCAAGGGGCAGAACAAACTGAATGGTCGGGATCCTTTCCCTCAGAATCTGTGCCATAGAAAGCATTGCCGGCAGGAGCCGGGTCACCTCGCCCTTCCTGCTTCCGGGCAGAAGGGCAATCGTTGTCACCCCCTCCTGCAGGCCGAATCTTTTTACCGCCTCCCCGCGTGGGTACTTCCTCCTCACCGTATCCAGGAGCGGATTGCCGACGAAACGGGCGTCGAGATCTACCCCCCCATAGACATCCTCTTCAAAAGGGAGTATCAGCGCCATCCGATCTACATATTGTTCGAGGGCGTATATCCTCTTCTTTCTCCACGCCCACACCTTGGGACTGATATAATAAAAGACCCTGATCCGGTTCTCATGGGCAAATCGGGCGAGGGGCAGGTTGAAGCCGGGATAGTCTATCAGGATCAGGAGTCGTGGTCTGAATTGTTTCAGAGATTTTTTAAGACCGCGTCTCACCTTCAGGATAAAACCCAACCGGGGCAGGATCTCGGTGATACCCATAACGGCCATCTCGGACGAATGGGCAACCAACCGGACCCCGGCCTCCTCCATCTTCTCTCCCCCCACCCCGTAGAAACGAAGGCCGGGGTTGATACTACACATCGCCCTGACGAGATGTGCCCCATGCAGGTCGCCCGAGGCCTCACCGGCAATGATCATTATGTCGGGGTTTTGTGGTTGCATGATCCCGGGATTATCCATAACGGAGATACGAGATGGGAGGGAGGGAGACCGAAGCTGCCGGGGCAAACCGGATCACCCCTCTACCTGTACACCCCTACTTCCATGATTCTTAAGCCAGCGCCCTACAACTACAGGCACGCCTAAACAGAGCGGATAATCAGTCGGTAAGGTCGCGTAAGGTTTACCGGCAGACTCCCCTTTCGGATTTTTTGATGAATTCTACAAAGTGATCCACCTCGGGTGAATTTTTGATCTCCTCTCGTATCTTTTCCGCAGCCACTGAGAGCAACAGTGACGACCGGAAGATTGTCCGGTACGCCTTTTTCAGGTACCCCACCGTCTCCTCCGAAAATCCCCGCCGTTTCAAGCCGATCAGATTGAGACCGTACGGCCGCGCATGATTCCCCGCAACGGTAACATAGGGAGGAACATCCTGGGTAACCGCGGATGCGCCGCTGATCATCGCATGGCATCCTATGCGGGTAAACTGATGAACACCCGACAGCCCCCCTATGATGGCGTAGTCTTCGACATGAATGTGTCCCGCCAGGGTAGCGGCATTCGCCATGACGATATTGTTCTCCAGTTTACAGTTATGGGCCACATGACAATATGCCATCAGAAGATTGTTGTTTCCAATACAGGTCATGGCTATATCGGCAGCCGTCGCCCTGTGTATCGTAACAAATTCACGTATCGTATTGTTGTCACCTATGATAACGGGGCACCTCTCCCCCCCGAACTTCAGATCCTGCGGAGGGGCGCCGATGGATACGAACTGAAATATCCGGCAGTTGGCGCCTATCCTCGTGGGGCCCTCGATCACCGCATGCGGACCTACGACGGTCCCCCTCCCTATCTGCACATCCGGACCGACAATGCTGTACGGCCCTATCTCAACGTCCTCTTCAACAACAGCCTCGGACGATATCATCGCCGTGGGGTGAACACCCATACCCTTTGTTACTCCTTCTTTACGTATTGGTTGTTTGTCTTATCTCTGACCATCTCTTCTAATTGATCTATTCTCTTCAGCAGGGCTTTAACCGTTTTTCTCATCTCGGGCAGATGAGGCATGCACGCCTGTGCCCGTAGCCATGCGAAGTGCGGCATGTGGAGAGAGCCCGATACCATTTGGTTGGGGGGAACATCTTCGTGGACACCCGATTGCCCTCCGACGATGACATTATCTCCTATGGTGATGTGCCCGGCGACACCGACCTGTCCCGCCAGTATCACACTCTCACCCAGTTTCGTGCTGCCGGAGATACCGACCTGTGCGACAATAATGGAGTTTTCGCCGATGACAACATTGTGAGCGATCTGCACCAGGTTATCGATCTTGACCCCCTTCTGTATCCAGGTCTTCCCTAGTGTTCCCCGATCTATCGTGCTATTCGCCCCGACCTCGACATCATCATCTATCTGCACGATTCCTACCTGCGGTATCTTGCGGTTATCGGCCCCCGGGTTTGCAAAGCCGAACCCGTCTGCCCCCACAACAACCCCCCCATGAAGAATCACCCGATTCCCGATCCTGCAGTCCCTGTACACGACAACGTTCGGGTACAGTATGGATCCCTCTCCCACGCTTGCATTATCACCAACAAAGACACCCGGATAGAGTATAACCCCCCTTCCTATTCGTGTCCTCCTGCCAACGTATACCCCGGGATACAGGGCAGCGCCCTCTCCGACTTCGGCATCGGGTTCAATACAGGCCCCATCGCTTGTCCCCGCAGGGACAGCCTCATCCGGATACAGAAGCGTGAGGCTCATGGCCATGGCGCTGTAAGGATCGTCCGTAACAATCAGGTTTTTACCGGGGCTTGTCACCCCGGGAGCAACAAGGATTGCGGATGCTCGGGTTTTCTCGATGCGGTCTTTGTATTTAGGGTTTGCAATGAAGGTCAGATCCCCTTCATCCGCCTCATCGATACCCCGCACATCGCAGACAACCACGTCGGCGTCCCCCACCACGGTGCCGCCCACATGCTCCGCGATTTCACTGAGCCGTTTTCTGACTGCCATGCGTGCATGCCCCGGCCTACTGCTTGGAATTATACACCTTGTTGTACGCCGCTATCACCTTTGTTGTTATATCATTCTTCTTGGAATAGTAGACGAGCTTGCCACTGACAACATCCATGATACAGGCATATCCCCCCTTCTTGCCGATGCTCTCCGTAACCTTGAGTATCTCGGGTATCAGCTTCCGGGAAAATTCCTGGTCTTTCAGCTTCATTTCCGCATTTGCATCCTCAATGAATCTCTTATAATCCCTGTAGTTCTTCTGATAGGTGAGTTCCTTTTCCTTGTAGGCGCTCTCCGTCAGCACCGGGGCCTGTTTCTTCAGGTCGGCCTGCATTTTTTGAAGTCGGCTCTCCTTCTCCTGTCTCTGTGCCTTCTTCCCCTCCATAAACTTCTGCAGGTCAAGCCCCGCGGCCTTCCCGGCATCCGATTCCAGGACAACCTTTTTCATATTGATAAAGGCTATCTCTCCCGCCTCGGCGGCGCAGATGCCCATTAATATAAAAGAAGCAACCACTAAAAAACTCATGACCTTTCTCATAAATAACTCCTCCTGTCGTAATGTATGACTTTGTACTTTCCCAAACAGCATCTACATAAACATACCGATGGTAAACTCCCACCTGCTTGGAGACTCGCCCTCTTTCCTATCGAGGACATACCCCCACTCCAGTCTCAGCGGGCCAATCGGGGAATACCAGCGCACCCCCGTTCCCGCCGTTTTCCGCATGTCGCCCAGATGATACCCGCTGTTCCACGCATTACCCGTATCAAAGAACACAACCCCCTTGATCCCGGCATCTTTAAGAAGGGGAAAGAGAACCTCCGCGGTGAAGTTCAGCATGGTCTCTCCGCCTATAGGATCGCCCGCCGAATCAACAGGCCCTACGTCTCTCAAACCCCTGAGGGATTGCATGCCGCCCAGATAAAACCGTTGATAGACGGGGATCTTCTTCCCCTCGTTCGGTTGCATATAACCCACCCTTCCGCGGACCCCGAGCACATTGTCCAGCGGCAGAGGGAAAAACAGGCAGGAAGAACCCGTGTATTTTGTGAAACTGACATCTCCCAGAAAGACCGTTCCCGTGTGCTCTACGGAAATACTGTTTTTGGAACCCTCCGAGGGGAAGATCGAGTCGTTTTTCGTATCCCTCTCGAGCGTCAGGGTAACACCGCTCGTGGT